>NZ_JBVJVY010000005.1:144019-222947 GCF_055603265.1 Streptomyces sp. NPDC037288 | reverse complement strand
GAAAAAAAACACCCCCCCCCCCCCCCACTCCCCCCCCCCCCCCCCACCCCACCCCCCCCCCCCCCCCCCCCCCCCCCCTCCCCCCGCCCCCCCCCCCCCCCCCCCCCCCCACGCCGTGGTCGGTCACTCGTTCCGGAAGACGGCCTTGCTCACCTCGGCGGGGTTCTGGAACTCCTTCTTCCCGAGGTGCGAGATCCGGTCGGTGATCTCCTTGGACGCGTGGTTGTCCTCGGCGACCTTCCTGAGCTGCTCCCGGTCGGCCGGGTACTCCGCGCCGGACAGGGCTTTCTGCAGATCGGTGGGGCTGACACCGGCCATGGCTCCTCCAGGCGGTGAGAGGTGCTTGTTCCGTACGCCGGCGCCGCATGCTGCGCCGGGACCGCTCAGGTACCCAGCCCCGGGCCGCGGATTCCTGGATTCTCGCCGGTCATGGGACGCCCGCCGGACGGGTACTCGGGGGCCTCGGAACAGGCGAGGACACATGAGGGAGGTCCCGATGAGCGAGTCCACGCCCTCCCAGGCGGAGGGCGAGCGGGAGACCGGCGACGCACAGGCGCAACAGCCGCCGCGCACGACTCCCTCCCAGGCGGAGGGACCGGACACCGCCGACGAGAAGGCGGACGACGACACCGAGCAGGGCGACACATGAGAGACATGAGGCTGGCGTCATGAACACGACGCACACCGGCGTCCCCGAGGTGCTGGCCGCGCTGAACGACGTGTCGTACCCGGCCGACAAGGAGCGCCTGGTCACGGCCGCGCGGAAGGCGGGCGCGACGGAGGAGGTCGTCACGGTCCTGCGCGGCATCCCGGCCGGGCGGTACGCGGGCCGTGACGAGGTGGCGAGGTCGGTACGGGTGGGCCCGGACCCGGACGTCGGACACAGTGCCGCACAGCGGGCGCGACGTGCGCGAGAGGGAGGCAAGCCCGGTGTCTCCCAGCATCTGCGGGAGGAGCCCAGGACACCGATCCAGGAGGAGTTCGACCGCTGAGCCGGCGCCGGCTCACCCGGTGCCGCCGAGAGTCCCCCGACACCCGTGGCCCCCCTGCCCAGCGTGCGCTAGCGTGCGTGATCAGACACGTCTGGACAGGCAGGACAGGTGGCTCGGCGATGACGCACCCGCAGGACTCGCTCACCAGCACCGACCGCAGACCCCCCGGCCGCCCGATCCAGGTGGAGACGCACGGGCTCGACGTGATCGGGGACGCGGACCGCAAGGGCACCCCGCGCACCCTGTTCTGGCCCTGGTTCGGGGCCAACGTCTCCGTCCTCGGACTGAGCTACGGCGCCTTCGCGTTCGGTTTCGGCATCTCCTTCTGGCAGGCGCTCGCCGCCGGTGTGCTCGGCATCGTCGTCTCGTTCCTGCTGTGCGGATTCATCGCGGTCGCCGGGAAGCGCGGCTCGGCGCCCACCATGGTCCTCAGCCGGGCGGCGTACGGCGTGCGCGGCAACCGCCTGCCGTCCGTGATCTCCTGGGTGCTGACCGTCGGCTGGGAGACCGTCCTCACCGCGCTCGCCACCCTGGCCACCGCGACCGTCTTCAGCCGTCTCGGCTGGGGCGGCGGCACCGAGACCAAGGTGGTCGCCCTCATGGTGGTGGCCGCGCTGACCGTCGTCGGCGGGGTCATGGGCTTCGACCTGATCATGCGGCTGCAGACGGTCATCACCGTGGTCACGGGCGTCCTCACGCTCGTCTACGTCGCCCTCGTCGCCGACCACGTCCACTGGAGCACGGTCAGCGCCGTCCCGGCCGGTTCGGCGCAGGAGTTCGTCGGCGCGCTGGTGTTCATGATGACCGGCTTCGGTCTCGGCTGGGTCAACGCCGCCGCCGACTACTCCCGCTATCTGCCCCGGAGTTCGTCCGGCCGGGGAGTGATCGGCTGGACCGCCTTCGGCGCCTCCGTGGCCCCGCTGCTCCTGCTGGTCTTCGGCCTGCTGCTGGCCGGTTCCTCCCCGAGCCTGAGCAAGGCCGTCGCGGCCGACCCGATCGGCGCGCTGACGACGATCCTGCCCACCTGGTTCCTGGTGCCCTTCGCCGTGGTCGCCGTGCTCGGCCTGGTCGGCGGCGCCGTCCTCGACATCTACTCCTCGGGCCTGGCCCTGCTCTCCGCCGGGCTGCGCGTGCCCCGCTACCTGGCCGCGTTCGTGGACGGCGTCCTGATGATCGCCGGCTCGGTCTACATCGTCTTCTTCGCCGGCGACTTCCTCGGCCAGTTCATGGGCTTCCTCACCACGCTCGGCGTGCCCATCGCCGCCTGGTGCGGCATCATGCTCGCCGACCTGGCCCTGCGCCGCCGCGACTACGACGACGGCGACCTCTACCGCCCGCACGGCCGCTACGGCGACATCCCCCTGCCGCCCCTGCTGCTCACCCTCGCCGCCACGGCCGTCGGCTGGGGCCTGGTCACCAACACGGCCGCGAGCTGGCTCACCTGGCAGGGCTACCTGCTCTCCCCGTTCGGCCTCGGCGGCAAGACCGGTGCCTGGGCGTACGCCAACCTCGGTGTCCTGGTCGCGCTGGCCCTCGCCTTCGCCGGCACCCTGCTGCTCGGCCGGGACCGGGTGCGCGCCCAGGAGGCGCAGGCACCGAGCCCGGTCACCGACGAGGGGCTGCTGAACGCATGACCGCCGGACATCTCGCCGTCATCGACATGCAGAACGTCTTCGCCGACCCGGCGAGCCCCTGGGCCACTCCCCGGTACGCCGACGCGGCGGCGGGCGTCCGCAGTCTGCTGCCGGCCTTCGCCGACCGTGTCACCTTCACCCGCTTCCTGGCCCCCGGCGAACCGACCGGAGCCTGGCGCGCCTACTACGACCAGTGGCCCTTCGCCCTCCAGCCCCCGGACGCCGAACTATGGCAGCTGTCGGAGGAGTTCGCGAAGCACGCCGGCCATGTCGTGGACGCCGCCTCCTTCGGCAAGTGGACTCCGCAGCTCGCCGCCCGCGTCGGTCCGGACGACCGCCTGGTGCTGGCCGGTGTCAGCACCGAATGCTGTGTGCTGTCCACCGCCCTGGCCGCCGCCGACGCCGGCACCGAGGTGCTGGTGGTGGCGGACGCCTGCGCCGGTGTGGACGACGACGCCCACCTGAAGGCCCTGCAGGTCATGGAGATGTACCGGCCACTCGTCCGGGTCACCACCGTCGACGACCTGCTCGCGGAGAGCGGACCTTGACCGGCGTCCCGCTCAAGCACCAGCGGATCAGCCGGTCCTCGCCCGGGAGATCCGCGACGGCAGCCGCCCGGCCGGCGAGCGGCTCCCCGGCGAACACACTCTCGCCCAGCGGTTCGGCGTCAGCCGTACGACCATCCGCGCGGCCCTCGCCGAACTGTCCGGGGAGGGCCTGATCACCACCCGCACAGGCAAGGGCTCCTACGTCGTCTTCGACACCCGCCCGCTGGACGACCGGCTCGGCTGGGCCCGCGCACTGGCCGTGCGGGGCGTCGACACCGTGGTGCGGACCCTCGCCGTACGTGAGACGCGCGAGGTCGCCGTTGCCGCCGAACTCGGAGAAGGACGTGTCCGTGTGCGTGGAGCGCACGCGTGAGCTCGTTGCGGACGGCACCGTGGTGTCGTACGAGCGCGGCTTCCTGCCACCGGTGCCCGTGATCCGCGAGCTGCCCGCCCGCGGCCTCGGTCAGGAGTCGCTCACCGAGCTGCTGCTGCGGGGCGGGCTGCGCGCCGACCACGGGGACCAGCGGGTCTGCGGTCGGCCGGTCGACGCGGGAGGCGCAGCTGCTGCGGCGCACGCCGCGGGACTGGTTCCTGCAGACACGGCGGACCGGCCGGGCGGCCGACGGCTCCTTCGTCGAACACGTCGTCGCCCTCCTCGACCCCGGCCACTTCCCACTGACCCTCACCTTCGGCTGACCCGCCCCGGAGCACGAGGGCAATATCCGACCTGAGCGCCCTGGCCGGCGGCGACCGGTGGAGGCGGCCCGGACAGGGCGGGCGCGCGTGGGCGCTGGTCACGACTGCCGGCCGAGTTTCTCCGTCTCCGGTCACCGGGCCCCCACGGGACCCCCGCCGATCCTCACGCATGCCCTGCCTCCCACCGGGTACGCGAGGCGGGAGCACGCCCGGGTCCGCAACCGCCCCGGGTGGCCCGTACGACCGCCGCTACCTGGGGATCTGCCATGGAGACACCCGCATACGACGACCTGCCCACGCCGGCTCAGCAGGCGCTGGACGCGCTGGCCGTGAACGCCGAGGACCAGGCCGCGCTGGACGTCCTCGCCCACAGTGACGTGCTCGTCCCCGTGCCGGACGACGCGATCGACGGGGAGGGCGCCGATGCCGCGAGCGTGGCCCTGCCCGTCCTCGAACAGCCCGGGGGCGACCCGGTCGTCCCCGTGTTCACCACAGAGGGCGAGATGACCGGACTGCTGCCGTTCGTATCCCGCTACCGCCTCATACCGCTGGGCGCCCTGGCCTCCCAGTGGCCCGACGAGGACCTCTCCCTGGCCATCGACGGCAACTCCACCCACGCCCTGACCCTCACGTCACAGGGGGTGCGTACTCTGCTGGCCAGGTGACGAAGCGCCCGAAGGGGCGCGGGGTCGTATCGATGTGCGGCTCCGCCGCGCGGGCGCGCCCGACCAAGGACGGCCGGAACTGCCCCCTCGCAACGGGTGGACGCGCCTCCTGACGGGGAAGATCCCCGGCGGGACACAGAAGCGCGGCGCGTGAAGGAGCCGATGTCGTGAGGGTCGTCCTGCTGGGCACCGCCGCCGACGGCGGCTTCCCGCAGTGGAACTGCGCCTGCACCCCGTGCGCGGCTGCCCGGGAGGGCCGGCTGCCCTCCCGTACCCAGGAATGCGCCGCCGTCACCGGCAACGGCCGCGACTGGTGGCTGCTGAACGCCTCGCCGGACCTGCGCACCCAGCTCACCGCCACACCGGCGCTCCGGCCCGGGCCGGGCCCCCGGGGCACCCCGCTGCGCGGTGTCCTGCTCACCGACGCCGAGGCCGTCCATGTCACCGGCCTGGGCGCACTGCGCGGGGCGGCCGGCCTGAAGGTCTACGCCGCCCCGCCGGTCCACGCGGTCCTGGCCCCCGCCCGCGCCGCCCTGGACCGCTACGCCCGCTGGGAGTGGCCGGACAGCCTGGCAGAGGGCGGATTCGTGCTGGCCGGCGGTCTGGTGGTCACGGCCCATCCGGTGGGCGTGAGGATCCCGGCGTACGTACCGGCGCAGGCGCCGCGACCGGCAGGCCCGTGGGTGACGGCGTACCGCGTCGAGGACCTGGCCAGCGGGGGAGTGCTCGTGTACGCGCCGGGTGCGGGGGCCTGGGGCCCGGCGCTGGAGGAGCTGTGCGCCCAGGCCGACTGCGTCCTGCTGGACGGCACCTTCTTCACGCCCGGCGAGAGGGGCACGGCGGTGCGGTCCGGCGCCGCGCCGGCCACCGCCGGACACCTGCCCGTCACGGGAGCAGGCGGCTCTCTCGCCGCCCTGGCCCGCCATCCCGGCGCCCGCCGGATCTACACCCACCTCGACCACACGAACCCGCTCCTCGACCCGGCGTCACCGGCACGCGCGCGTGTCGCCGAGGAGGGTGCCGAGGTCCTGCATGACGGGTCCGAGCTGCTCCTCTAGCCCTCCTGCTCGGTCAGCATGCGCTCCAGCACGGCCCGCTGCAGCGGCAGCACCTCGGCGTGCAGCGCGCGGCCCTTGCGGGTGAGCGCCACCCACACCCCGCGCCGGTCCTCCACACACACCGAGCGCTCCACCAGCCCGTCCTTCTCCAGCCGGCCGATCAGCCGGGACAGCGCGCTCTGGCTGAGGTGAACCCGTCCCACCAGGTTCTGCACCCGGCACTGGTCGCCCTCCGCGGGCGACTCGGAGGCCAGGATGTCCAGCACCTCGAAGTCGCTGGCGCCCAGCCCGTGCGGGTGCAGGGCCCGGTCGATCTCGCACATCGTGCGCGCGTGCACGGCGAGGATGTCCCGCCACCGTTCCTCGAGCCGGGCGTCGGCCGTCTTGACTGCCATACCCGCACCGTAGCACCGATCCGGCCAGTCATTGAGTGTGCAACTAGTGCGGGTGCAAGCAGTCGCCTCCGCCGCTCAGGCGACCGGGTCCTGGAGGAGGCCGACCAGGTTGCCGTCCGGGTCCTTCACCGAGGCGATGAGCCTGCCGTTGCCGACGTCCCGCACGTCCTGCACCACCTCGGCGCCCGCCTCCAGCAGCGCCGCGAGCCGCTCCCGGAGGTCGGTGACGTGCCAGAACGGAACCGGTCCGGTCAGACCCTGGGCATGCCCGTTCGGGTCGAGACCGACGTCCTGCCCCTCGGCCTTGAAACCGATGTAGTACGGCTCGTCCACGTACGGCTCCACACCCAGCAGGACGGTGAACAGGGCCTTGGCACGGCCCCGGTCCTTGACGGGGTAGATGATCGTCTGCAGGCCGGCGGTCATGGGACTCTCCTTCTGAGCTGCGTGGCCGGCGGGGCTTTCCGCCGGTGCACTCCACGCTAGGGCCGGGGAGTCCGCCGCGGCTTCTTCGATCCTGACCGCTTGCGGACCGACCCCCGGCCTCACTCGCTGTGCAGCACCTCGGCGACGGTGAGGCGGGCCGCGCGCCGGGCGGGGACCGGGGCGCCCATGACCGTGATCAGGACACCCGCGAGAGCCAGCAGCGCCAGGACCGGCGCGTGCCGGACATCCGTCATGTACGACGGCAGAGTGACGTCGACCCCCGCCGCCATCCGCGGGATCACCGCCTCGTAAGCCGCGATACCCAGTGGAAGGCCGAGGACCGAACCGAGCGCGCCGAGCACCGCCATCGAGGTCACCGTCATCACCGTGACCTGGCGTCAAGGCCCAGGGCATGAAGCTGCTGGTCGGACTGGGAGGCGACCCGGACCGCCGTCACCGGCAACGGCTGGGACCCGGACGGCGCCACCTCCGGCAACCCTGGGAGAACCAGGCCCTGTTCGGCTACGACGACCAGGCGCTGTCCTCCATGACGTGGTTCAGCCACCGCTGAACCACCGGTGCGGGGCCCGGCCGTAAGGGGCGGCCGGGCCCCGCCGTGCTTCCGGGCCCCGGCCGGCGCTCCGCGGTCGTACGGCCGTTCGGTACCGGACAACGACCGGCGACTCCGGGACGCGCCGGAGTCGCCCGGGCGACAGTGGGAAGACTGCGTATGAGGAGGCCGGGGACGGAGGCGGACGCAATGATGGGAACTCCCTCGGGCCGGATGCGGCAGACCATCCTGGAGTGGCTCAAGGACCCGGCGGCCCATTTCCCGGCGCACTGCCGCCGTGACCCCGACGACAGGGGTGTCACCGCGCGGGCCGTCGCCGTCAAGCTGGGCGTACCCCGCCGGACCGCCCTCGCCCACCTGGACTTCCTCGCCCGCCTCGGTGTGCTGCGCACCTGCCGCGTCCGCTGCCGCACCTACTACCGGCGCGACGAGATCCGCATCGCCGAGGTGGCCCGGATGTTCGAGAAGGGGTGGTGAGCGAAGGCCGGGCAGGAGAGAGTGGCCGGGCAGACGGGCGACCGACGGCGAAGGGGCACCGCGCATGGACCGACCGACGGCACTCGTCCCGCTCCACTACGTCTCCCTGGGCGCCCGCGGCCCCGAGGACGTGGTGGCCGACGCGCACGGGCGTGTGCTGACGGGAGCGGAGGACGGGCGGATCCTGCGCGTCCACCACCTCGGCGACCCGCGCACGGCCCGCGTGGAGGTGCTGGCCGAGACCGGCGGCCGTCCGCTCGGACTCGAACCGCTCCCGGACGGCGGCCTGTTGGTGTGCGACGCGGAACGCGGCCTGCTGCGCGTCGATCCCGCCGAAGGCGCCGCCGGCACGGTGCGCGTGCTCGCGGACTCGGTGGCGGGGGAGCGGCTCCGGTTCTGCAGCAACGTCGTCGCCCTGCCGGACGGCACCGTGTACTTCACCGTCTCCAGCCGCCGTTACCCGGTGGACCAGTGGATCGGCGACATCGTCGAACACACCGGCACCGGACGCCTGCTGCGCCTTCCTGCCGAGGGTGGTGAGCCGGAAGTCCTGCTGGAGGGGCTGCAGTTCGCCAACGGCCTGGCGGCCGGCTCCGACGGCGCCTTCCTGGTGATCGCCGAGACCGGTGCCTGCCGGCTCACCCGCTACCACCTCACCGGCCCGCGCGCCGGCCGCACCGACCTCTTCGCCGTGCTTCCCGGTATGCCGGACAACCTCTGGCGCGAGGGCCCCGACGGCCCGCTCTGGGTCGCGCTCGCCGGTCCGCGGGTCCCGCCGCTGGATCTCCTGCACCGCACCCCGCCCGCCGTGCGCGCCGCCGCCGCCCGGGCCGCCGTGCACGCGCCCTACCGCCCGAGCGGAACGATCGGGGTCGTGGCCCTCGACGACGCCGGACGGACCGTGCACCACCTCTCCCGCCGCCGCTCCGGCTTCCGCATGGTCACCAGCGTCTGCGTGACCGGGGACCACCTGGTCCTCGGCAGCCTCCGGGAGCCCGGCGTCGCGGTCTGCGCGCGGCCCGCAGTCCCCTGACCCGGCGGTAGGCTGGTGCCCGGCCGTGATCACCCGTCGGGGCAGGCCGAACAGGAGACGCAAGCGCATGACAGCCCCGGAAGCCGAGAGCCTCCGTGTCCGCCCCACGCCACGGCGGCGGTCCGCGTGGCAGCACCAGATACCCGTCGTCGCGGTGGTCGCGATCGGCGGCGCCCTCGGCGCGTGCGCCCGTTACGGGTTCGCCCTCGCCTGGCCCACACCGCCGGGCGGCTTCCCCTGGGCGACCTTCTGGACCAACGTCGTCGGCTGCGCGGTGATCGGTGTCTTCATGGTGCTCATCACCGACGTGTGGGCCGCCCACCGCCTCGTACGCCCCTTCTTCGGCACCGGTGTGCTCGGCGGCTTCACCACGTTCTCCACCTACGCCGTCGACATCCGCAAACTGGTCGACGCCGGCCGCCCGGGGCTCGGGCTCGTCTCTCTCGCCGCGACGCTGTGCGCGGCCCTCGCCGCGGTGTGGCTCGCCTCGGCCGCCGCCCGCCGGGTGCTGATCAGGAGGCAGCGATGACATCACTCACCGGCCGCGCCCTCAGGCTGACCGTCTACATCGGCGAGGACGACACCTGGCACCACAAGCCCCTCTACTCCGAGATCGTGCACCGCGCCCACGCGGCCGGACTCGCCGGGGCGAGCGTCTTCCGGGGCATCGAGGGGTTCGGCGCCTCCTCCCGCGTCCACACCTCCCGCCTGCTGTCCCTCAGCGAGGACCTGCCCGTGGCGGTCGTCGTCGTGGACGGCGAGGAGCGCGTACGAGCGTTCCTGCCGCAGCTGGACGAACTCGTCGGGGAAGGTCTCGTGACCCTGGAGGAGTGCGAGGTCGTCCGGTACGTGGGGCGCTCCGCCGGCCAGGGGGACACGCATCCGAAGGGTAAGAAGTCGTTGTGAACTGGCTGCTGGTCATCGCGGGGGCCATGGTCGGCGCACCGCTGCGCTATCTCACCGACCGCGCCGTACAGGCCCGCCACGACTCGGTCTTCCCCTGGGGCACCTTCGTGGTGAACGTCACCGGCTCGCTGGTCCTCGGACTGCTCACGGGGGCCGTCTCCGCCGGGGCGGCCGGGCCCCATCTGCAGCTTCTCATCGGCACGGGGCTGTGCGGCGCACTGACGACGTACTCGACCTTCTCCTACGAGACCCTGCGGCTTACCGAGGCCGGCTCCGGCCTCTACGCTGCCGTCAACGTCGTCGCGAGCGTGGCGGCGGGGCTCGCCGCGGCCTTCGCCGGGGTCGCGCTCGCCGGCTCCCTGTGGGCCTAGGCGCTTGCCAGACCGCCGGACGCAACAAGTACTGTCTACAGCACTGTCGACCAACTCTCCTCAGAACTGGATCCCATGAGCGCCATCTCCGTCGGTCAGGCCGTCGTCCTCGGAGTAGTCGAGGGGGTGACCGAGTTCCTCCCGGTGTCCTCCACGGGTCACCTGAAGATCGCCGAGGGACTCATGGACATCCCGGTCGACGACAAGTCCGTCGTCGGGTTCTCGGCCGTCATCCAGGTCGGCGCCATCGCCGCCGTGCTCGTGTACTTCTTCAAGGACATCAAGCGGATCGTCTCCGCCTGGTTCCGCGGTCTGACCCACCGCGAGGAGCGCTACCACCACGACTACAAGTTCGCCTGGTGGGTGATCGCCGCGACCATCCCGATCGTGGTGGTCGGCCTGGCCGCCAAGCCGCTGATCGACGGCCCGCTCGCCTCGCTCTGGGTGGTCGCGGGCTCCCTGATCGTCGGCTCCGCGGTGATGTGGGCCGCCGACCAGATGGGCCGGCACAAGCGCGGTGAGGACGACACCTCCTTCAAGGACGCCATGTGGGTCGGCTGCTCGCAGATCCTCGCCCTGCTCTTCCCCGGCTTCTCCCGTTCCGGCGCCACCATGTCCACCGCGCTCATCCTGGACCTCGACCGCGTCGCCGCCACCCGTCTGTCGTTCTTCCTCGGCATCCCGGCCCTGACCGGCGCCGGCATCTACGAGCTGAAGGACGCCCTCGGCGCGGGTGTGGGCGCCGCCCCGCTGGCCGTCGGCACGATCGTCTCCTTCGTCGTCGCCTACGCCTCGATCGCCTGGCTGCTGAAGTTCGTCGCCAAGCACTCCTTCAACGCCTTCGTGATCTACCGCCTCGTGATCGGCGTGGGCCTGCTCGGCCTGCTCGCCACGGGCACGCTCAACGCCTGACCGAACCTGCTGATCACCCACGGGGTGCGGATGCCTGCATTCAGGCGCCGCACCCCGTGAATGTTTCCTTACGTCGGTCTTGACAGCTCCGGCGCGCGACCCGCAGGATCGCTTCCGTGAACCTGTCAGACAGCCAGACAGGTGGTCGGGGACCCCGGCGTGTCAGCGCCATGGAAGCGGTCCTCGCCCACCTCCGCGGCGCCATCGAGCGCGGCGAGTACGCCATGGGCGACAAGCTCCCCTCCGAGGCCGAGCTGTGCCGCACCCTCGAGGTGTCCCGGCCCGTGCTCCGCGAGGCGCTGCGCGCGCTGCAGACGATGGGCCTGACGGTCTCCCGGACCGGCAAGGGCACCTTCGTCGTCGCGAACGCCGTCGAGGACCCCACCTTCGGCGACTACGCGGCCAGCGACCTGCTCGAAGTGCGCCGCCACATCGAGATCCCGGTCGCCGGATACGCGGCCCTGCGCCGCACCCCGGAGAACCTGGACCACCTGGCCCACCTGCTCGACCGCATGGAACGGGAGACGGACACCACCGCGTGGGTCGCGATGGACACGCTCTTCCACCTCGCCGTCGCCGAGGCCGCCCAGAACCCGGTCTTCCGCCGGGTCATCGAGGAGATCCGCGACGCACTGGCGCGTCAGTCGGCCTTCCTCAACGAGCTGGGCGGCCGTCGCGAGCAGTCCAACCGGGAGCACCGGGCGATCGTCGAGGCGCTGGTCGACGGTTCCGAACTCGACGCGGTGGAGGCCATGAGCCACCACCTCGACCGCGTCGAGACGACCCTCACCGACATCGTGCGCCCCGCGCGCACGGACCCCCCCACGGAAGGCGGACCCGAGGCGTGAGCGAGCAGCACCTCAAAGACGAGACGCGCCCCTCGTCCGGCCATGTCGACGCCGGAGACGCCGGCTACAGCAAAGGCCTGAAGCACCGGCACGTCAACATGATCGCCATCGGCGGCGCCATCGGCACCGGCCTGTTCCTCGGCGCGGGCGGCCGGCTCGCCGACGCCGGGCCCTCCCTGTTCATCGCGTACGCCGTCTGCGGTGTCTTCGCCTTCCTGGTCGTCCGGGCCCTCGGCGAACTCGTCCTGTACCGCCCGTCCTCCGGCGCCTTCGTGTCCTACGCCCGGGAGTTCCTGGGCGAGAAGGGCGCCTACACCGCGGGCTGGATGTACTTCCTGAACTGGGCGACCACCGGTATCGCCGACATCACGGCGGTCGCCACGTACACCCACTACTGGGGCATGTTCTCGGACGTCCCTCAGTGGGTGATCGCATTGATCGCCCTGGCCGTCGTGCTGACCGTCAATCTGATCTCGGTCAGGATCTTCGGTGAACTGGAGTTCTGGTTCGCCATCGTCAAGGTGTCGGCGCTCGTCGTCTTCATGTGCATCGGCATCTTCCTGCTGGTCACCCAGCACCCGGTCGACGGCCATCACCCCGGCCCGGCCCTGATCACCGACAACGGCGGCGTCTTCCCCAGCGGCCTGCTGCCCATGCTGCTGATCATCCAGGGCGTCGTCTTCGCCTACGCCTCCGTCGAGCTGGTCGGCGTCGCCGCCGGTGAGACCGAGAACCCCGAGCAGATCATGCCGAAGGCGATCAACTCGATCATGTGGCGCGTGGGCCTGTTCTACGTCGGCTCCGTCGTCCTGCTCTCGATGCTGCTGCCCTGGAACGAGTACAGCGCCGGCGAGAGCCCCTTCGTGACCGTCCTGTCGCACATCGGCGTCCCGGCGGCCGGTGGCGTGATGAACCTGGTCGTGCTGACCGCCGCCATGTCCTCGCTGAACTCCGGCCTGTACTCCACCGGCCGCATCCTGCGCTCCATGGCCATGAGCGGCTCGGCCCCGAAGTTCACCGCGAGGATGAGCCGCAGCCAGGTCCCGTACGGCGGAATCCTGCTCACCAGCGGTATGTGCGTCCTCGGCGTGGGCCTCAACTACGTGGTCCCCGCCGACGCGTTCGAGATCGTCCTCAACTTCGCGGCGATCGGCATCCTCGCGACCTGGGGCATGATCATGGTCTGCCACCTGCTCTTCTGGCGGAAGACCCAGAACAACGAGCTGACCCGGCCGTCGTACCGGCTGCCGGGCTCCCCCTGGACCGAACTCGTGACGCTGGCGTTCCTCGCCTCCGTCCTGGTCCTCATGTACGCCGACGGCGGCGCCGGACGCACCACCGTGCTCTGTCTGCCGCTGATCGTCGCAGCGCTGGTCGCGGGCTGGTACACCATCCGCGGCCGCATAGCGCGCACATCCACCGGCGCCGACGCGTGACCCGCGACCCGGACCGCCCCGACCCATCGATACAGGCAGTGATGTACAGCAGTTCCCCCGCCGACGCACCCGTCGTCCGCGAACCCCTCCACGCGCCCGTCGCCCACCTCGTCCGCGGCGGGGTCGTCGAGGGCATCCACTACGGCTCCGTCGTCGTGCTCGGCGCCGACGGCCGGGTGCAGTTCCAGCTCGGTGACATCGAGGCCGCCTTCTACCCGCGCTCGGCCGTCAAGCCCCTCCAGGCCGTGGCCATGTTGCGGGCCGGACTGCCGCTCGACGGCGAACTGCTGTCCCTGGCCGCGGCCAGCCACTCCGGTGAGGAACGCCACCTCGCCGGCACCCGGCGCATCCTCGAACTCGCCGGGCTGACCGAGGACGCCCTGCGCAACGTCCCCGACATGCCGTTCGACCCGGTCGTCCGGGACGCCTGGGTGCGCGAGGGCCGCACGCCCTCCCGGCTCGCCCAGAACTGCTCCGGCAAGCACGCGGCCATGCTGTGGACCGCCCGGCTCAACGGGTGGTCCCTGGCGGACTACCTCGACCCGGAGCACCCGTTGCAGCAGGCGATCGAGGAGATCGTCGAGGACCTGACCGGCCAGCGGGTCGCCCGGGTCAGCGTGGACGGCTGCGGGGCTCCGCTGTTCTCCATCTCCCTGCACGGACTCGCCCGTGCCCTGTCCCGCATCACCTCGGCCGCTCCCGGCACGCCCGAGGCACGGGTCGCCGACGCGATGCGCTCGCACGCCGAGATGGCCTCCGGCGCCGGCCGTGATGTCGCGTCGCTGATGAGGGCCGTTCCCGGGTTGCTCGCCAAGGACGGGTTCGAGGGCGTTCAGGTCGCCGCGCTGCCCGACGGCCGGGCGATCGCCGTCAAGATCGCGGATGGGGCGAACCGGGCGCGGATTCCGGTGGCGGCGGCCGCGCTCGCTCGCGCGGGCGTGGATCCGGGCCTGCTGACCGAGTTCGCGGGTGAGCCGCTGCTCGGGGGCGGGGAGCCGGTGGGGTGTGTGCGTGCGGTGCGTGCGCTCGATCCGGTTCCGTTCACTGCTTGCGCGTAGCGCTCCGCTGGATCGGCCGACTTGGGTCTGCGGGTCCGTTGTGGCTGATCGCGCCCGCGCGGCGGAGCCGCATATCGAACACAGCCCCGCGCCCCTCACCGGGCGCTTTCACCTCCGTACCTCAGAAAGAGGACCGTTCCCTCATGACCGCCGCCACCACCCGCAGCGAACACGACCTGCTCGGTGACCGTGACATACCCGCCGACGCGTACTGGGGTGTGCACACCCTGCGCGCGACGGAGAACTTCCCCATCACCGGCACCCCGATCTCCGCCTACCCGCATCTGATCGACGGCCTGGCCGCCGTCAAGGAGGCCGCCGCTCTCGCCAACGAGGAACTCGGGCTGCTGGCGCCGGAGAAGGCGGGCGCGATCGTCGCCGCCTGCCGGGAGATCCGGGAGGGCAAACTGCACGACCAGTTCGTCGTCGACGTCATCCAGGGCGGCGCCGGCACGTCCACGAACATGAACGCCAACGAGGTCGTGGCGAACCGGGCGCTGGAGCTGCTCGGGCACGAGAAGGGCAGGTACGGGTACCTGCACCCCAACGAGCACGTCAACCTCGGTCAGTCGACCAACGACGTCTACCCGACCGCCGTCAAGGTCGCGACGGTGTTCGCGGTCCGTGGACTGCTCAAGGCGATGGCCGTCCTGCAGGACGCGTTCGCCCGCAAGGCGGTCGAGTTCCGTGACGTGCTCAAGATGGGCCGTACGCAGTTGCAGGACGCCGTGCCGATGACGCTCGGTCAGGAGTTCTCCGCGTATGCCGTCATGATCGAGGAGGACCGCAGCCGTCTTGCCGAGGCCGTCGAGTTGATCCATGAGATCAACCTGGGCGCCACGGCCATCGGCACGGGGCTCAACGCGCCCGCCGGATACGCCGAGGCCGCCCGCCGGCACCTGTCCGCGATCACCGGGCTGCCGCTGGTCACCGCCGCCAACCTGGTCGAGGCCACCCAGGACTGCGGTGCCTTCGTCCAGATGTCCGGCGTGCTCAAGCGGATCGCGGTCAAGCTCTCCAAGAGCTGCAACGACCTGCGGCTGCTGTCCTCCGGTCCGCGCGCGGGCCTCGGCGAGATCAACCTGCCGCCGGTGCAGGCCGGTTCGTCCATCATGCCGGGCAAGGTCAACCCGGTGATCCCCGAGGTGGTCAACCAGGTCGCCTTCGAGGTGATCGGCAACGACGTCGCCATCACCATGGCCGCCGAGGCCGGACAGCTCCAGCTCAACGCCTTCGAGCCGATCATCCTGCACTCCCTGTCGGAGTCGGTCACGCATCTGCGGAGCGCCTGTCTGACGCTGGCCGAGCGGTGCGTGAACGGCATCACCGCCAACACCGAGCGGCTGCGCGCGACCGTCGAGAACTCCATCGGCCTGGTCACCGCGCTCAACCCGCACATCGGCTACACGGCCGCGACGGACATCGCCAAGGAGGCCCTCGTCACGGGCCGGGGCGTGGTCGAACTGGTGCTGGAGAAGGGCCTGCTCCCGGCCGAGCGGCTCGCCGAGCTGCTGCGCCCCGAGGTTGTCGCCGGCAGCAGGGCACCAGCCGCCTGACCTGCGACGACGCAAGGCCGGTTGCGCTCCGGGACCGGGCGGGAGGCACAATGGTGATCATGACAACGACGTCGTCCCTCACCTTCCTGCCGGTCCTGGAGCGCATCGCCGAGGAGATGGAGCGCACGCCCGGCCGCGGCCGGGCCGCCGACTACATCCCGGCCCTCGCCGCGCTCGATCCCCGCCGGTTCGGCATGGCCGTCGCCGAGCTGGACGGCACGGTGTACGGGGTGGGGGAGTGGCGCGAGCCCTTCTCCACGCAGTCCATCACCAAGGTCTTCACGCTCGCCCTGGACCTGGCCCGCGAGGGCGACGAACTCTGGGAGCACGTGGGCCGCGAGCCCTCCGGCAACCCCTTCAACTCCCTGGTCCAGCTGGAGTACGAGAACGGCATCCCGCGGAATCCTTTCATCAACGCGGGCGCCCTCGTCGTCACCGACCGCCTCCAGACCCGTACCTCGGACGCGGCCGGCGAGCTGCTGGCCTTTCTGCGCGCCGAGAGCGGCAACGCCTCCCTGGACTTCGACCAGGAGGTCGCCGCCTCCGAGACCGCCCACGGCGACCGCAACGCCGCCCTCGCCCATTTCATGGCGTCCTACGGCAACATCGACAACGACGTGCCGACCCTGCTCGACCAGTACTTCCGGCAGTGTTCCCTCACCGCCTCCTGCGCCGACCTGGCCCTCGCCACCGGCTTCCTCGCCCGGCACGGCATACGCGCCGACGGCAGCCGGCTGCTCACCCGCAGCCAGGCCAAGCAGGTCAACGCGGTGATGCTGACCTGCGGTACGTACGACGCGGCCGGGGACTTCGCCTATCGCGTGGGGCTGCCGGGCAAGAGCGGGGTCGGCGGCGGGATCATCGCCGTCGTCCCCGGCCGGTGCACGCTGTGCGTGTGGAGCCCCGGGCTGGACGAACGCGGCAACTCGGTGGCGGGAGTGGTGGCCCTCGACCGGTTCACCACGCTGACCGGACTGTCGGTGTTCTGAGGGAGCGTGCCGTCAGGCCGAGGTGCCCTGCTCGCCGATCTCGTCACCGCGCCGCGCTCCCTCGAAGGACGTGAGCCTGCCCTCGGCGAGGAGACCGTACCGCTGCTGGTAACGGCCCATCGCGGCGAAGTCCGACCGCTCGTGGAACCGCAGCACCTCCGCCAAGAAAGCAGCGGTCACCGGAGTCCCGTCCGCACCCCGCAGATCCACCTGCCGTGTCACTCGTCCCTCGTCGTGGCCCCCGAAACGCCACAGACCGTGGTCATCGTCGTACACACGGATCCACATCGGCATGCGTCATGCTCGCGCACGCCCCAGGCGCGGGGCAGCACACACGCCGCTCCTGGCACGGACGGCACCGGAACCACCACGCACCGGCCACACTCCGGCTTCCGCCCGGCAGGGCTACCGTCGCCTTCCGGCCACCCGGCGTTGACACGCTGAGTCAGTGTTGGCCATGGCATTCCCCGTCGATCTCCGCCGCTGCCGGCTGCTCGGGCTGGCCGGCACCGCCTTCCTCGCGCTGGGCGGTGAGACAGCCGGTGCCCTGCCCGTCCAGGACCTCCTGGCACCCGCCCCGGCGCGGGCCGCGCTCGGCCTCGTCGGGGTGTACTTCGGTGTCGTGCTGCTCATCGCGGCCTGGGTGCTCCTCGGCCGCCTGGTGCGCGGCCCCCAGCCGCCCACCCCGCGCGCCCTGCTGCTGGTGCTCACCGTGTGGGCGGCCCCGCTGCTGCTCGCCCCGCCGCTGTTCAGCCGGGACGTCTACAGCTACCTCGCCCAGGGCGCCATGGCCGACGCCCACATGGACGTCTACGCCCACGGGCCCGACATGCTCGGCGGCCCCCTCGCCGACGAGGTCGCCCCGATGTGGCAGCACACCGGCGCCCCCTACGGGCCGGCCTTCCTGGCCGTGGCCTCCGCCCTTGCGGGCCTGACCCGCGGCCAGCTCCCGGCCGGCCTGCTGGGCATGCGCCTGCTCGCCCTGCTCGGCGTGGCCCTGATGGCGGCGGCCCTGCCCCGGCTGGCCCGGCACAGCGGCGCCGATCCGGCCTCCGCCCTGTGGCTCGGCGCTCTCAATCCACTGGTCCTGCTGCACCTGGTGGCCGGTGCCCACAACGACGCCCTCATGCTCGGGCTGCTCGGTCTCGGGCTGGTCGCCGCGCGCGGTCGCCGGCCCGCCCTCGGGGCCGTCCTCGTCACCCTCGCCGCGCTGGTCAAGGCCCCTGCGGCCCTCGGCCTCCTCGCCGTCCTGGCCCTCCAGGTCCGCTCCGGCCGCCGCCCGCTGCCGGCCGCCCTGACCACGGCGGGCGCCTCCACCCTGACCACGGTCGCCGCCACCGCCGTAGCCGGCACCGGCTACGGCTGGATCGGCGCCCTGGACACCCCGGTGTCCCCGCAGAACTGGGCTTTGACCAGCCTGGCCGGGCGCGCCACCGCTGCCCTGCTGGAACACCTCGGCAGCAGCCTGGCCCCGCTGGCCGTCCCGGCCTGGCACCTGCTCGGGCTCGCGGCCACCGCGGTCGCCGTGACGCTGATATGGCTCCGGCTGCGCCTGAGACCGGAGTACGCCCTCGGACTCAGCCTGCTCACGGTCGCCGTGTTCGGCCCGGCGATCCGCCCCTGGTACGTGCTGTGGGGCCTGTTCCTCATCGCCGCCGGCGCGCCCGACACCTCGGTACGGCACCGGGTCGCGGCCCTGGCCGGCGTCCTCGCCCTCGCCGTCCTGCCGAGCGGCGGCCCGGCCGACCCCGGCCAGTTCGTGCTCGCCGTCTCCGGCGGGGTGCTCGGCGTGGTCGTCCTGTGGCAGGCCCACCAGGCGGCCCAGGCCCCGTCTCCGGGACGCACGGCGTGAGCGGCCCGCCGCGGCCCCGCACGCATCGTGGACGCGTGCTGCTCGTCCTCGCCCTCGTCGCGGCCGTCACGGTCTTCACCGCCACCGTGCCGCTGCTGCGCGGCTTCTTCGACCTGCGCGTCTACTACGGCACTGTGCACGGCTGGGTGCACCACGGCGGCCGGATCTACGACTACCGGGTGCCGGGCACCTCGTACGGCTTCACCTATCCGCCGTTCGCGGCCCTCGCCATGCTGCCGCTGGCCCTGCTGGACCGCACCTCGGCGATCGTGGCGTCCCTGCTGGTCAACCTGGCCGCGCTGGCGGTGGTCCTGCGGCTCCTGGCGGGGCCGGACTGGCGGCGGCACGGCTGGTACCGGTGGTCGCTGTGCCTGTGCCTGCTCGCCCTGTTCGAGCCGCTGCGGGACACCTTCAGCTTCGGCCAGGTCAATCTGGTGCTGCTCGCCCTCGTCCTCGGCGACTGCCTGCTGCTGGCGGCCGGCCGGGAGCGCTGGGCGGGTGCCGGGATCGGGCTCGCCGCCGCGGTGAAGCTCACGCCCGCCCTGTTCATCGGCCTGCTGCTGCTCGCCGGACGGCGCCGGGCGGCCGGCCTCGCCACGGCCGTCGCCGCCGCGGCGACCGGGCTGGCCGCCTGGACGGACCCCGGGGCGTCCCGTTTCTACTGGACCGAGGCGCTGTGGGACACCGGCCGGGTGGGCCGGCTGGACTATGTGTCCAACCAGTCGCTCCAAGGCGTGCTGGCCCGCCTCGGCGAGCCGGGACGCCCGCTGTGGGCGTCGGCGGTCCTGCTGACCCTGTGCGTCTGGGCGTGGCGCGCCCGCAGGGCGGTGACGGCCGGCGACTGGACGGCGGCCTTCGCGCTCACCGCGGCGGCGGCCTGCCTGGTCAGCCCCATCACCTGGGTGCACCACCTGGTGTGGCTGCTGCCGTCCTTCGCCGTCCTGGTCCGCGCCGGGCACCGGCGGGTCGCGGGAGCCCTGTACGCGGTGCTGTGCACGAGCGTGGTGTGGCTGTGGTTCGACGACGCGTCCGGTATCGGCGGCTTCCTCGGCAGCAACACCTACACGTGGATCACGCTGGGCCTGCTGTTCGGCCTGCCGGCGGGTCAGCCGCGCCCGGCCCGGCTGCCCCTGGCCCGCAACGCCAGCGCCACGGCTCCCGCGCCGAGCCCCGAGAGGCCGACGACGACGGCGGTGCCCGACCAGTCCGGGTCGTTCTGCGCCTGTGAGGTGGCCGCGGCCACCGGTGCGGCGACGGACGCCGGGGACGACTTGGCGCGCAGCCCGTCCAGCGAGCCGACCGGATCCACCCGCCCGGCCGCCGCGAAGCCCCAGTCGAGCAGTTGGCGTGCCTCCTCGTACACGGCCAACCCGCCGCCCTCCTGAGGGTTCATCACGGTCACCACCAGCCTGCGCCCGTCCCGGCGGGCCGCGGCCACGAGGGTGTTGCCCGCATCGGTGGTGTAGCCGTTCTTGATGCCGATCAGCCCCGGATACGGCGCCACCCCGTCCTCACCGGTCAGCAGCCGGTTGGTGTTCTCGATGCCGTACGACGATCCCTCACCGGGGAACTGTGCCTGGGCGGTGGAGCAGTAGCGGGCGAAGTCGGCGTTGCGCAGCCCGGTCCGGCCGAAGACTGCCAGGTCGTAGGCGGAGGACACCTGGCCGGGGGCGTCGTAGCCGTCGGGGGACACGACATGGGTGTCCAGGGCGCCGAGCGAGCGTGCCTTGCCCTGCATCCGCGCGGCCGTGGCCGCCCAGCCGCCGTTCAGCGAGGCGAGCACGTGCACGGCGTCGTTGCCGGAGCTGAGGAAGACCCCGCGCCACAGGTCGGCCACCTGGTAGGAGTGCCCCTCCTCGACGCCGACCAGGCTGCTGCCCGGGCCGATGTCCGCCAGCTCCTCGTCCCGCACGGTGTGCTGCATCCCGGCGGGCAGCGTCGGCAGCACGGTCAGGGCGAACAACGTCTTCAGGGTGCTCGCGGGCGGCAGCCTGCGGTGCGCGTCGTTGGCGGCCAGCACCTCCCCGCTGTCCGCGTCGGCCACCACCCAGGACAGCGCCGACACCTCCGGCACCTCGGGCACGCCCCGGTGCGGCCGGACCTGGGGGCCGGAGCGGTAGAGCAGGGACGGCCCGGGCATCGCCGCCCGGGGTCCGGGCGGCGCGGGCTCGCCGGCACGGGGTCCGGCAGCGGCGGCGGCCGGCGCGAGTGCCAGCACGCCCGCCACGCACAGGGAACAACCCGACACGGCCGCCCGGTGAGAAAGGGCTGTGAACATATGATCAACGTACGAACGAGGTCGCCGTCGCTCGCGCTGTCGGGGCCGTTCGGCCCACCGGAGCAACCCGGATGCCGCACTCCGGCCGCCCGCGCGAGGGGTCAGCCGGCGGGCAGGGTGGGCCGGACGTGCCGCAGGAACGCGGCGTTGTCGGGGGTGGAGCGCAGCCGTTCCAGGAGGGTCTCCAGACCGGACGGGCCGTTCTCGCGGGAGCGCAGGACGCGGCGCAGACCGTGCACGGCCGACAATTCGGCCGGCGTGAGCAGGAGTTCCTCGCGGCGGGTGCCGGTGGCGTCGAGGTCCACGGCGGGGAAGAGGCGGCGGGTGGCGGCTTCGCGGTCCAGCCGCAGCTCCATGTTGCCCGTGCTCTTCAGCTCCTCGAAGTAGTAGCCGTCGGCGCGGGAGCCGGTGTCCACCAGGACGGTGGCCAGGATGGTCAGCGAGCCGCCCTCCTCGGCCTGGCGCGCGGCGCCGAAGAACCGCTTGGGGCCGAGCAGCGCGCCCGCGTCGACACCGCCGCTCAGCGTACGGCCGCCGGCGGCGGAGGCGTTGTTGTGGGCCCGGCACAGCCGGGTCAGTGAGTCCAGCAGGACGACGACGTCCTCGCCGGCCTCCACCAGGCGCTTGGCCCGCTCGACGACGAGTTCGGCGAGGGCGATGTGCTCCTTGGGAGTCCGGTCGAAGGTGGAGGCGTACACCTCGCCGCGCACCGAGCGGCGCATCTCGGTGACCTCCTCGGGACGCTCGTCGAGCAGCAGCACGATCAGCCGGCACTCGGGGTGGTTGCCGGCCACGGCGGCGGCGAGCTGCTGGAGCAGCACGGTCTTGCCGCTCTTCGGCGGGGCCACGATGAGTCCGCGCTGGCCCTTGCCGACCGGGGCGAAGAGGTCCGCGACCCGCCCGGCCACCCCGGACGCGGGGTGTTCGAGGCGGATGCGGTCGTGCGGATGGAGGGGGGTGAGATCGCGGAAGTGCCGCCGGCCGGGCAGGTCCGCCGGGTCGCGTCCGTCGACGCGTGTGACCTCGGTCAGGGCGCGCCGGTCACCCCGGACGCCCTCGACGTGGTCGCCCTTGCGCAGGCCGTGGCGCCGGATCAGGGCCGGCGGGACCTGGGGGTCGGCGGGGGAGGGCAGCAGGTGCGCGGCCCGCAGCTGCCCCTTCCCGTGCGCGTCGATGTCGAGGACACCGGTGACGAGCCGGGGAGCCGGGGTCTGCTCGACCACGGGAGCGTGTTCGAGTGTGGTGGTCATGGGGGAGTCCTTTCACGGTCGGAGGACAGTGGGTCGTCTCGCGGACGGAAGCAGAGAGGGGGGAAGGAGGAGGCCGCGAGCGGGAGGCGTGGACAGCTGCCTCCGGGCGGCGGGAACGACACCTCGGGTACGGCGCGGACGCCCTGGTCGCGAGGTGGTGCAGAGAGAAAGCCCGGGCCGGTCGGAAGCCTCGGCCGAGAGGCTGGTGGAGAGAACCGCACCGGTGTCCGTACGACGGGACACGCACATGCGCTGATCGCACTATACCCGTGCGTCCGGTCGGGTCAACACGACGGCGTCCGCGTCTGTTCCCTCACGGGGTTCCCCGCAGCTGCCGATACCCCACCCAGATGTCCCCAGACCGTAACGATCCAGGACGTCAAGGGACTTCACCGGTAACCATCGACTATGTTCAGGACATGTCCACGCCGCCGCCGCCGCAGCAGCCGGCCGACCAGCCGGCGATCCCGCCGCAGCCGACGCCCTATCCCTACCCGGCCCCGCAGTCCCCGCCGCACGGCACCTTCTACGCGCAGCCCACGCTGGTCGGCCAGCCGGTGCCGGGACAGCTGAATCAGTTCGGTCAGCCGGGCCAGTTCGGTCAGCCGGGTCAGCCGCAGAACCCCTACGCCCAGGCTGCTCAGTTCGGGCCCGCGGTGCCCGTCCCCGCGCCCGGTGGCGGCGGGGCCGGCAAGGCGGTGCTGTGGGCCGTGGTCGGTGCGGTCGTCGCCTCCGCCGCCTGGGCGGCCGGTGTCCTCCTCATCGGCGGCAAGGGCGACGGCGCGGACCTGCGCGGCTACTCGGCGCCCTCCAGCATGTGCTCCAGCGCCGACTACTCCTCCTTCAAGGGCGAGTATCCCGAGGGCGACTCCTCGCCGACCAAGACCTCCCTCAGGAACGCGGCGCTGGACGAGGGTTACTGCAGCCTGGGTCTGAAGAAGACCGGCTCGTCGTATGCCGACGCCTATCTGTCGATGCAGCTGGACCTGCACAAGAGAACCGACCCGGGGCCCGAGTTCACCGCCACGTGGAAGAACTACGGTGACAGCCACACCGGTTACGACGTCTCCGCCGTCAGCGGGATCGGCGACGAGGCCTACCTCGTCAGCCAGGACACCACCAGCGGCTCCTCAGGCAGCGGCTCCCGCTACGCCACCCTTGCCGTCCGCGACGGCTGGGTGACGTACACGATGAGCTACAGCGCCTACCTCACCTCGTACGACCAGGACAAGAACCCGCCGGCGCTCAGCGACGTGGACGACTGGCTGAAGAGGGACGCCAAGGCCACGCTGGGCCGGCTGAAGGGCTGACCCCCAGGCCCCTGCTTCTCCGGGCCGGACCTATGCGGACCGTGCCTCCGCCTCCTCGGCGATCTGGTCGAACCGCGCGCCCATGGCCTCGGCGAGGGCCTGGGCGCCGGACAGCGGGCGGACCATGACCATGAAGTCGTCGATCAGGCCCTCCTCGTTCACGTGCAGGAAGTCGCACCCGGTCAGCTCGCGGTCCCCGATACGGGCGGTGAAGACCAGCGCGTGGTGGGGGCCGGCCGGGTCGCCGATCTCGCGGTCGTACCGGAAGTCCTGGAACACCTGGGAGACCGCGCGCAGGATCGCCGCGGTGATCGCCTTGCCCGGGTACGGCTTGAAGACGACCGGGCTGGTGAAGACGACGTCCTCGGCCAGCAGCGCCTCGACGGCGTCCATGTCCCCGGCCTCCACGGCCTCACGGAACGCGCGCATCGGACCACCTCGCTTAGTCAATTAATTGAATAGGTGCGGATGAGATTAATCAACGGCTGTTAGCCTGTCCACATGTCGCTCAAGTACGCCGTCCTGGCCGCCCTGCTGGAGGGCGAGGCCTCGGGCTACGAACTGTCGAAGGCGTTCGACGTCTCACTCGCCAACTTCTGGCCCGCCACCCCCCAGCAGCTCTACCGGGAACTGGAGCGCCTGGCCCGGGACGGGCTGGTCCAGGCCCGGACGGTGCAGCAGGAACGACGGCCGAACAAGCGGATGTTCACGCTCACGGAGGCCGGCCGGGCGGAGCTGGCCGCGTTCGCCGCCGAGCCGCCGAAGCGGCCCACCGCCATCCGCGACGAACTCCTCATCAAGATCCAGGCGATGGACGGCGGCGACCCCGGGGTCACCCGCGCGCTGGTCGAGGAGCGCAGAGGCTGGGCGCGCGGAAAGCTCGACCGCTACCGGCGGGTGCAGGCCCGCCTCCTCGACGGCCGCACCGAGGACGAGTACCTCCGCGAGGCCGACCGCGTCGGCCCCTACCTCACCCTCATGGCCGGGATCGCCTTCGAGGAGGAGAACCTGCGCTGGTGCGAGCGGGCCCTCACGGTCCTGGCCGAGCGGGTGGCCCTAGGCTGAGGAGATGTTCGGACCCGAAGGCCCCAGTCTCCGTGAACTGGCCGTGCAGGCCCTGTCGTCCGTCGAGCACGGCTACGACCTGCTCGCCCCGAAGTTCGACCACACCCCCTTCCGGACCCCCGACCAGGTGCTGGAGTCCGTCGCGAAGGCGCTGGCCCCGCTCGGGCCCTTCGAGGACGGGCTCGACCTGTGCTGTGGCACGGGCGCCGGGGTGGAGGTGTTGACCGGGCTGTGCCGTCGGAGCGTCACCGGGGTCGACTTCAGCGCGGGCATGCTCGACGTCGCCCGGCGCCGGGTGCGGCCCGGCGGCGGGCCCGAGGTCGCCTGGGTGCGCGGCGACGCCCGCGCCCTGCCGCTGAGGGCCGCCTTCGATCTGGTCGTCTCCTTCGGGGCGTTCGGTCATTTCCTGCCGCGCGAGCTGCCCGGGCTGTTCGCCCAGGTCCACTCCGTGCTGCGGCCCGGTGGCCGGTTCGCCTTCCCGGTGCTCGCGCCGCCCCGTCCGACGCAGCCCGGCTTCTGGGTGCTGCTCGGCTTCGACGCGGTGATGCGGGTGCGCAACGCGCTGTGGCGGCCGCCGTTCGTCATGTACTACCGGGCCTTCCGGCTCGGCGACGTGCTCGCGGAGCTGGCGCGCGCCGGATTCACCGTCGAGCTGCACACCCTGCCCGGGTTCGGGCGGCGCGGCGACGGCAGCCCACGGGCCCGGCTGGTCGAGGCCCGGCGGGCTCAGCTCGCCGCGGGCAGCGTGAACTCGTAGACCAGTGTGTCCCCTTCGGCGTCCACCACCAGATCGGTGATCTCCAGTGGCCGGGCGTACTGGTCGTGCACGCGCCGCGTCACCCGCACCGAGGAGGCGCCGTCCACCTGGGTGATGGAATCGCGGTGGTGCAGGGCCAGGCCGGCCTTGCGCATCCAGTCGTAGGCCCGCCGCAGATGCGCGGGCGTGGCGCCGTCGGCCCGGTCCCGGTAGCGGGCCAGCTCCGCGACCTCGGCCAGCGCCACCGCCGAGAACGACGTCACCGCCGTGCGCAGCGACCGGCCGTCCGGCGTGTCCGACCGGTAGCGGTGCACGAGCGTCGGCCGGCGCGGGGCCAGGCCCAACGCCCGCGCGTGTTCCGGCGGCGGAGTCTCCCAGGTGACCGTGGCCCGGTCGACCGCGGACGGGTCCGCCGAGCGGGCGCCCAGCGGGAAGGCCGGCGTCCCCGGTGCCTGGACCGGCCGGGCGGGCAGCGCGGCATGGCTGCCCCGCCGGTCGGTGGCGACCAGACCGCTGCGCCGCAGCACCTCCAGCGCCTGCCGGACGGTCTCCCGGCTGACCTGGAAGTGCGCGGCCAAGTGCCGTTCGCCCGGCAGCCGTTCGCCGGGCGGAATGGTGCCGTCGCGCAGTTCGTCGAGCAGCAGTGCCGCGATGCGCCCGTACAGGGGCCGGTCGTCGTTCTGCGCGGGTTCGTGCGGGGTGGTGCGGGCCATGCCGCGCCTCCTGTGGTGACAAGACGTAGTCGTTCGGGCTCGTTGCGCGACCACAATTAGCATTGGTCTAAACCACGAGGGAAGACCGGCCTGCCGGTTCGGCCGAAACCCGCCCGCGCGGGGCCGTTGTCACAGGGCGCTGCCGCCTCCCACCCGGGCGCGTTCGCCTGCGCCGCGCCGACCACGGGATTCGGCAGTGCCGCGAGCGCGGCGGGCGGCAACTGGCTGAGGACGGCCACCCGTTCGCTGTCCGCCACGGTCGGCGAGCAGACGCGCGCACAGCGCCCCCCTGGGCCGCGGTGGTCGACCCCACGTCGAGCAGCATGTTCCGCTGCTGCGGTCGGGTGGCTCCCGCTGCCGCGCGCGGCCTCAGGCGTACGACCTCAGCCAGCGCACCTGCTCCACCTCGTGGAAGGGGCCACCGCCCTCGTGGTCGTTGAAGTCGTAGACCTCGATCGCCTTGTCCTCGTGCGCCCAGGCGTTGAACGCGGCGAACACCGTCGACGGCGGGCAGGTCTGGTCCTCCAGCGCCGCCGAGAACAGCGCCGGCGCCCGGCCCCGGGCCGCGAAGTGCACCGCGTCGAAGTAGGACAGCGTGCGCTGCACCTCCGCCGAGCGTCCGCGGTGCGTCTTGAGGAACAGGGCGATCTCGCGGTACGGGTGACGATCCGTCAGTACGGTCGCGCGCGGGAAGTCGCACAGGAACGGCACGTCCGGCGCGACCGCGACCAGGTCGGGGACCAGGCCGCCGACGGCCAGGCAGATGCCGCCGCCCTGGCTGGAGCCGAGCACCACGGTGCGCGCCGCGTCGGTCAGCGGGTGCGAGCGGGCCGCCTCCACGGCACGCACGGCGTCCGTGTACACCCGGCGGTAGTAGTAGTTCTCGGGCGCGTCGATGCCCCGCGTCATGAACCCGGGGTACGCCGGTGCCGCGCCCACCGGGTCCGCCGTGCCGCCCCCGGCACCCCAGGCGCTGCCCTGGCCGCGGGTGTCCATCACGAAGTGTGCCCGGCCCGTCGACGCCCACAGCAGGTTCTCGTGGGGCAGCCCGCGCCCCCCGCCGTAGCCGATGAACTCCACGACCAGCGGCAGGGGCTCACTCGCGCCGGCCGGCAGCCGCAGCCAGCCCTTGACCGGATGCCCGCCGAAGCCGGCGAACGTCACGTCGTACACCTCGACCGTCGACAGCCCGGTGTCCACCGGCTCGAAGCGGGCCTCCAGCTCGTGCTCGCGTGCCTCCTCGAGGGTCTTCTCCCAGAAGGCGTCGAAGTCCTCGGGCTCGGTGGACTCGCTGCGGTGCGTGCGCAGTTCATCGAGGGGAAGGTCGAACAGGGCCATCAACAACCGCCTTTGTGAAAGGAAACAGCGTCAGTTCACCGTACGTTGACGGTCGGAGGGTGACCAGTGGGTTTGCGCCCGCCCGGCGGCCGGATCGCCGTCATGCGGATCGCGGTCATGCCCGTGGCTGGGTCCACCTCGGGCCCGTGCGCGCCCACTCCCGCTCCCACTCCGCCAGCCGGTGGCGCAGGGCGATCCGGCGCTCGGCGGCGTATCCGAGGAGGACGACGGCCGCCGCGCCGCCCGCCGCGCACACGCCGACGGTCACCGAGTGCTGCCAGACCGCCGCGTCGTCGGCCGGCGGTGCGACATCGCGGCCACGGGCGTCGAACCACACGGCGACCGTGTCGCCGGTGCGGGTCCCCGCCGGCACCCGGGCCCACGCCGTCCGGGTCCCCCTGCCGGGCTCGGTCCAGCGGACCTCGGCGCGGTAGGGGTGCTCGCGGTCGCCCTGCACGGCGGACACCCGCACGGGCGGGTCGCCGATCACCAGCGCGCGCACCTGATGGCGTTCGGCCCGCTGGGCAGCGGCGAGCGTCCGGGCCTCGTCATGCGCGCGCAGGCCGGCGGCCGCGCCGGCCAGGGGTGCGACGACGAACAGCAGGACGGCGACGATCAGCACCGTCCACGCCTCCACGAGATCCGAGTGGCGCCGTAGCGGATTGCGCCGCCAGCGCCAGCCACGCACCCGGGTACGCATGTCCACCTCCTCGCACCGTCGGAGCCGGAGAGCCGACGAGCCGCTCACCGCGGCATGTCACCCCCGCCGCTCACGCACACGAGTGTCCACACCCGTCTCGTACCCCGTACGGAGCACCTCGCTCACGTTGCGAAGCGCGAGTTCGAGCCCGTCTGGAGCGCGGAACGCGCCATGCGCCCCACGATCACGCGACCGGCCGCGGTGCGCGCCCCGGGATCAGCCGAAGCGCTCGATACGGATCCGGCCCACCGGCTGGCCCGCCGCGACCAGCAGCCGGGAGGCGTGTTCGGCGAACCCGTTGGATCCGCACACATAGGCCTCCCACCCCCCGGGAGGCTGCTCGGACAGGAGCGGGGCCACATGGGCGGCCGCCATACGTCCCACGGGCACACCCTGCGGAGCGCTGCGGGTGAACACGGGCGTCGTCTCCGCGCCCAGCTCCGCGGCGTAGATCAGTTCCTCGGGGCTGCGCGCGGACACCAGCATGCGCAGCGGCAGGGCGAGGCCGCGCCGCCGGTGGTGCCGGACCATCGACATCAGCGGGACGATCCCGGAACCGGCGCCGATCAGCAGCGCGGGCCGGTCGCCCGGCCAGGCGAAGAACCCGCTCAGCGGCCCGCGCACCTCGATCGTGTCCCCGGGGCGGGCGACGGTGTGGAACCAGCCGGAGACCTCGCCGTCCGGCACGTGGTCCAGTGTCAGCTCGATGTGCCCGGAGTCGTCCGGCGCCGAGGCGATCGAGTAGTGGCGCTGCGCCACATAGCCGTCCGGCGCGGTCAGCCGCAGCATCAGATGCTGGCCGGGCACATGCCCCGCCCAGTCCGGCACCGCCAGCCGGAAGGTGGCCGCGTGCGGCGTCTCACGCCGGATCTCCGTCAGGGTGGCCGTCTGCCACACCGCCGCCACCCGCTCGCTCACGGCGATGCGGCCGGGAACCGCGAACTCCCCGGCGGGAACGTTCGAGCCGGGGTCGGGGGAGGCCCCGGCCGGGGGGTCCGGGTGCGTCGTCAGCGTCTCAGTCACCGGAGTAACGCTGCTCCTCCCAGGGGTTGCCGCGCTCGTGGTAGCCGTTCCGCTCCCAGAACCCGGGCTCGTCGTGGTCGAGGAGCGTGAGGCCCGCGATCCACTTGGCGCTCTTCCAGAAATAGAGGTGGGGCACCAGCAGCCGTGCCGGGCCGCCGTGCTCGGACGGCAGCGGCTCGCCGCCGTACTCCCAGACGATCCAGGCCCGCCCGCCGGTCAGGTCACCGAGTGGCAGGTTGGTGGTGTAGCCCGTGTGGGAGCGGGCGATCACATGGGTGGCCGACACATGGGGCCGCGCAACACTGAAGAACGCGTCCAGGGAGACACCGCCGAACCGCACGCCGAACTTCGACCAGCCCGTCACACAGTGGATGTCGCCGTCGTACTCCGAGGCCGGCAGCGCGTGCGCGGCGTCCCAGTCCCAGGTGTACGACCGCTCGACCAGTCCGTCGATGCGGAAGGTCCAGTCGGCCGGCGCGAGGTCGGGGGTGACCTCGGCGGACAGGACGGGCCAGTCCTCGCCCGCGTCGTACTGCCCGGGTGGCAGCCCCGGGTTGTGGACGCGCGGGCGGCCCGTGAAGCCTCGCGTGACGTTCATCCTTAAACCGTACGCTGTCGTTCAGGGTGCTCAGTTTCCTGGTCACGCCCCTGATCATTGCGCCCGGCCCAAGGCGTACGTCCACACGCGGCACGGCGGAGTGAACACGGGCGCGATCCGGCTGTACGAGTCCTTGGGCTTCCGGCTGCGGCGTCGTACGGCGTTCCTCGCGGCCCGCGCCCCGCAGCGGCCGGTGGACGACCGGGCCGCGGCAGCGGCACCTGTGGCGTGAGTGAGGGGGACAGCAGAGGGGTCAGGCGGGTCCGGTCTCGCGCGGACCCGCGTTGTACCGCTCCAGGTAGGCCGCGAAGCGCACCAGGTCCTCCTCCGGCCAGTTGGCGAGCCGCTCGCGGAACGCGGCGCGGCGGCTGCGGGTGACCTGGGCGAGGATCTCCCGGCCGGCCTGCGTCAGATGCAGCACCTGGACCCGGGCGTCCTCCGGGTCCGGGCGGCGCTCGATCAGCCCGGCCCGCTCCAGCGCGGTCACCTGGCGGCTGACCGTGGACTTGTCCAGGGCGTAGTGCGCCGCCAGGTCGGTCGCACGGCAGCCCGCCTGCTCCTCCAGGTGGCCGAGCAGGGTGTACGACACCAGCGACAGCTCCGGGTGCATACGGCCTGCCGAGGCGCGGGCCCGGCGGGCGAAGATGGTCATCTCGCGCTGGATCGTCTCGACGGCCGACTGCGCTGCGCTCACGGGAATACCTCCTCCGGCGTTCTAGTTGTATAGTACAACTTGAGCAGGAAGTTGTATAAGCCAACCTTTGGAGGTCGCCCGCGATGAGGTCACCGGCACTGCGCCACGTGCTGACGCACCTGATCACCCCGCTGCTGATGTGCATAGGCATGGGGCTCGCGTACATGGGGGCCTTCGTCACCCCCGAGCCGCACCACCTGCCCGTCGCCGTCGTCGGCACCGCCCCGCAGGCCAAGGTCTTCGCCCAGACCGTCAAGGACACCGCCGGGGACAAGCTCGACGTGCGCACGGTCGCCACCCGCGCCGACGCCGTCGACCTGCTGAAGTCCCGTGAGGTGACCGGCGCCTATGTGCCGAGTGCCGAGGTGCCCGAACTGCTGGTGGCGAGCGCCGCCTCCGACATGGGCGCGACCGCCGTCGAGAAGGTCTTCACGCCGGTCGCCGCCGGGAAGGGCGTGCCGCTGAAGGTCACCGACGTGGCCGAGCCGGTCGCCGACGACCCCACAGGCCAGGGACTGTTCTTCCTGCTGATCGCCCTCAGCATCGGCTCCTACGCCTCGGTCGCCGCCCTCGGTGCCGCCGGCGCGGGCCTGTCGATGCGGGTGCGGGCACTGCTCGCGCTCGGCGTCTCCGCCGTGGTCAGCGGCATCGGCGCGCTGCTCGCCGGACCGGTGTTCCACCTCGCGCACCACGACCTCGCCGGCGTGTGGGGCATGGCCTGGCTGTACTCGGCCGGCATCCTCTTCGTCGGCGTCGGCCTGCACACCTTCCTGAAGCGGTGGACGACGCTCACCATGATGGTGCTGTTCGTGATGCTCAACTTCACCAGCTCCGGCGGGTTGTTCCGCCCCGAGCTGCAGAACGGCTTCTTCGGCGCCCTGCACGCCTTCTGGAACGGTGCCGGCTTCGTCGAGGGCGTCCGCAGCCTGCTGTACTTCGGTGACGACGGTCTCTCGCGCAACCTGTGGACCCTCGTGCTCTGGCTGCTGGCGGGCCTGGTGGTGACCGGGGTCGCGGCCCTGTACGAGCGGCCCCGCAAGGCCCGGCACGCGGCCGGCCACGCCGGCGCCGCAACGGAGGCGGCGGCCACACCGGCCCTGGTGCCCGCCGAGCGCGAGGCGGAGCGGGCCGCCGAGGAAGAGGCCGAGGAGACGGTCGGCGTCTGAACCGGGCCGGCCAGGACAGGGAGCGCACGTCATCGCCGCGAGCGTAGCCGCCGCGCCAGTCGTTTTCGCCCGAACCGGGGGGCGCCCCTTGGGGTATGGTGGCTGTCCGGTCGCGGCGCTCGCGGCCCCGATCGCGAGGAGGTGGGACCCATCACCGCTGTGTCAGCCGGGGTGCTCTCTCCTCAGGACGACGCGGTGCACCGGCAGCGGTGACCGCGGGAGCGCCCTGAAGTTCTCGCGCTCCCGAAAGGCCCGTCGCCTCCATGCCATATGCGTCGCGTTCGACATCTTCGAAATCCTCGTCGTTCTCGTCGTCTTCCCGTTCCCTCACCGCCGTCGTCTCCGCGCTGCGCGCCGCCGGGTGTGTCTTCGCCGAGGACGAGGCGGACTTGATCCTCGCCACCGCCGGCACCGTGGACGAAATGTCCTCGATGGTGGACCGTCGTGTCGCCGGGCTCCCGCTGGAACAGGTCCTCGGCTGGGCCGAGTTCCGCGGGCTGCGCATCACCCTGGAGCCGGGGGTGTTCGTCCCCCGCCGCCGCACCGAGTTCCTGGTCGACCAGGCGCTGGCCCAGGCGTCGTACGCGAGCGTGGTCGTGGACCTGTGCTGCGGCTCGGGCGCGCTCGGCGCGGCCCTCGCCGCCGCCCTGGACGGTGCCGAGGTGCATGCCGCCGACATCGACCCCGCCGCCGTACGGTGTGCCCGCCGCAACCTCGCCGCCTTCGGCGGCCGGGTCCACACCGGCGACCTCTACGGCGCCCTGCCCGCCGCACTGCGCGGCCGTGTCGGCATCCTCACCGCCAACGTGCCCTATGTCCCCACCGCCGAACTGCCCCTGCTGCCTGCGGAGGCCCGCGACCACGAGCCGCGCGTCGCCCTGGACGGCGGTGCGGACGGCCTGGACGTGCTGCGGCGGGTGGCCGCCGGGGCGCCCGAGTGGCTCGCGCCGGGAGGCTGTCTGCTGACCGAGACCAGTGAACGGCAGGCGCCGGCAGCCGTCCGGGCCCTCACGGGCGCGGGCCTGACGTCCCGTCTGGCGGTGTCGGAGGAGCTGTCCGCGCACGTGGTGATCGGCGTACTGCCGTAACCGTCAGGGCAGTTCCTGCGCCCGGGCGATCAGCAGGGCGACGTCGTCGTGGTTGTCGGGGTGGTGCAGGGTCCGCAGCAGGAGGTCGCAGGTCTCCTCCAGCGGGCGGGCGGGGTCGTCGAGCAGGGACAGCAGGAAGTCCAGGCGTTCGTCCAGGGAGTGGCAGCGGGTCTCCACCAGCCCGTCGGTGTAGAACACCAGCTCGTCGCCCGGCTCGAAGTCGACCGTCACGGTGGAGAACTCGATCCCGCCGACCCCCAGTGGCACCCCGGTCGGCAGGTCGAGCAGTTCCGGCGGCCGGCCCGGGCGGACCCGGGCCGGCGGCAGATGGCCGGCGTTGGCGATCCGGCACTGTCGCAGGTGCGGATCGTGCACGGCGTACACGCAGGTTGCGATGGAGTGGTCCAGGGCCGACGTCGTCTTGTCCAGGTGCTCCAGCAGCAGCGCCGGGTCGAGGCCGAGGGCGGCCAGCGTGGTGGTCGCCGTGCGCAGCCGGCCCATGGTCGCGGCCGCGCTGATCCCGCTGCCCATCACGTCGCCCACCACGAGCGCCGTCTTGCCGCCCTCCAGCGGGATGACGTCGAACCAGTCGCCGCCGACCTCGCTGGTGGCCCCGGCGGGCTGGTAGCGGGAGGCCACCTCCAGGCCGGTCATGACCGGCGGATGGCCGGGCAGCAGGCTCCGCTGCAGGGTCAGGGCGGTGTTGCGGGCGCTCTGGTACCAGCGCGCGTTGTCGATCTGCACGGCCGCGCGGGCGGCCAGCTCCCGGGCGAGCAGCACGTCGTCCTCGTCGAAGGGCGCCGGATTGCTGGTGCGTTTGAGGTCGAGGGCACCGAGCACCTCGCCCCGCGCGATCAGGGGCACCGCTAGATACGAGTGCAGTCCCGCCCGGCCCAGCAGTTCGGCCGCCTCGGCGGAGCGGGCGATGCGCGGCAGGTCGTCGTCCTTCACGTGGGGCACCAGCACCGCCTCGCCCGAGCGCACGCACTCGGTGACGAGGCGGTCGGGTGCGTACCGGGCGATCCGGCCGGGCGGGTCGGCGGCCCGTACGGCGTCCGAGTCGTTCTGCGGGCGCACCGCCAGGGCCCGGATCACCGCCGCCTGCGACGGGCCGAGCGTGCTGCGCCGGCCCTCCACCACCGCGTCCAGCAGGTCCACGGCGGCCACGTCGGCCAGCTCCGGCACGGCGACGTCGGCCAGCTCACAGGCGGTGCGGTCCAGCTCCAGCGTCGTACCGATCCGGGCGGAGGCGTCGGCGACGACCGCGAGCCGGCGGCGGGCCGCCTCCGCCGCCAGCGAGGCCCGGTGCTGCTCGGTGATGTCGACCACCGAGACCGCGACACCGAGCACGTTGCCCATCGAGTCCTCGAGCCGGTACAGCGAGTGTGCCCAGGTGTGGTCCTGGTCCGGGTCGGCGGGGGTACGGCCGACCAGCGTGTTGTCGATCACGGGCACGCCGGTGTCCAGCACCTGCCGGGCGTCGGTCTCCACGGGCTCGGAGTTCAGCATGGGGAGCACTTCGCGCAGCGTGCGGCCCACGTGCTCGGCGGCCGGCACCCCGTTGATCTTCTCCAGGGCCGGGTTGACCGAGACGAACCGCAGCCGGGTGTCCAGGACGGCGTAGCCGATCGGTGACTGCTTCACCATCCGCTCGGACAGGGCCACGTCCTGCTCCAGCCGCCGCACGGTCGACTGGTCGGCGGCGAGTCCGAGCGCGTACACGTCACCGCGGTCGTCCAGCAGCCGCATGTTGCGGAACTCCACCAGGCGGGTGCTGCCGTCCTTGTGGCGGATCGGGAAGCCGCCGGCCCAGCTCTGCCCGGTGCGCATCACATCGGCGAAGAGCTTGCCGACCAGCTCGAAATGCCGTTCGTGGACCATGAGCCGGGCGGCGTACTGGCCGAGGGCCTCGCCGGCGCTGTACCCGAACAGCTCCTCCGCCTGCGGGCTCCACAGCACGATCCGCCCGGTGGTGTCCAGCACCACCGAGGCCACGCCCAGTACGTCGAGCAGACCGCCGGGACGCAACGGCCCGCGCACCGGCTCGCCGCCCTCCGTCACCGGAGCCTCGGCTGCACTCATGCCATGCACCGCCTTCGCCCGTTGGCACGGCACATCGTCCCCCGTGCCGACTCCCCTTGTTCCACCGCGCTCACACCCGACTCTCCGACGCCTTCGCCGGCTACGTCCACCATCTCTCACCCCAGCGGTGCACGTCCGCCGAAGCCGCCACGCCGGGGCGGGACTCGTCCCGGACATCGTGCACGCCGGTGCGGCGGGCCGGGAGAGTTCACGCTCATGTTGCTTCATTGGCCTGTACATGACCATCGCGCCACGCCAGACTGTCCGCCGTCCGAGTGTCTCCCGCCCGTCCGCCCTGCCCCTGCCCCTGCCCGCGCCCCGTGTTCCCATCCCCCGTCCGAGGAGTCGGCCATGCCCGCGTCCGCCCGGCAACGTTGTCACGCAGTTCTCGCCGGACTCGTCACCTTCGCCACCGCCGCCGTCGTGTCGCTCGCCGCACCCGGGCCCGCCGCCGCGGCCGACACCTGGACCGAGACCGGTTCCGACCGCGCCGACCCGCTGACCGAGAGCCAGGGGCTGGCCTCCGTCGAGATCCCGGCGAACAGCCCCAACCGGTACACGGGCATCGGGACGATCCCGCTCGGTGTCTCCAGCCGCGGCTGGAACCACGTCGGCGACCCGGACGCCTCGTACAACGGCTACTACATCGAGCCCTATCAGCGGGACTCCGGCAACTCGAAGATGTACCGCGTGCAGGCGCCCGACGGCACCTGGTCGGAGTACGTCCACACGCTGAGCCCCGGCGAGGCCCTGAACAACTCCTGGGACGCCGTCTCGCCCGACGGCCAGTGGATGCTCTCGGGCGAGTGGGGCACGATGAACCGCCTGCTGGTCTTCCCGACCCCCGGCGTCAACCCGGCCACCTCCCCCTCCGCGAACCTCCCGCAGGCCGCGACGGTCCACCTGGACCACGCCGTCCGCGACGTCCAGGGCTGCGACTTCTCCGCCCCCACCACCCTGCTGTGCTCCTCCGACGACCCGGACGGCAGCCTCTTCGGCCTCACCAAGCCGCTGCTCCGGATCGACCTGTCTGCCCCGCCCGGCGGCTCCTCGGACGTCACCGGCCATGTCACCGCCCTGCGCCGGCTGCCGCTGCGCAGCTCCTGCTCGGGGTCCTTCGAGGTGGAGGGCATCGACTACGACCGCCGCACCGGCATCCTGCGCGTGATCGTCGTGTCGCCCGGCTTCTGCGTGCTGACGGACAGCAAGACGTACAAGTTCTCGCGCGGCTGAGCCCACCTGGGGTGTGCGGACCGGCCGGTGGTGCTTTCCTGAGGATGGACGCGGTTCGGCGGGGTACCCCGTTCCACTGCAGCGCGGCCACGAAGGGAGCGATCAATGGCACACACGGAGCGGTCGCATCCGGAAACCGTCACGGTGGAGATCAGCGGTGACAAGGAGGACGCCCGCCTCGTCTTCGACGCGCTGGGCTCCTGCTTCGCGTCCGACCGGGGCGCGGACGAGATCCCTCAGCAGCTCCACGAGGTCCGGCCGATGGTGTGGCTCGGCACCTACGACGTCGCGGACGCCCGTGGCCAGGGCTGCGAGCCGGTCCACCTCGGCGCGTCCGTCCAGGCGGACGTCCAGGGCGGCTACTGGGCCGTGGACCGGTTCCGGCACACCCTGGACTCGATGTTCACCGTCGAGGAGACCTGCACGGCCTCCGGCGACCAGGAGAGGGATCTGCATCTGCGGCTGCAGAGCCGCTGACCCCCCCTTCTCGCTACCGCAGCGCCCCGTCCGGCTCCGCGCCGGCCGGGGCGTACTGCGCCTTGCCGTCGCCGAAGGACCAGTCCACGCACGTGTTCTCGGTGACGGTGACGACGACGTTGCGCGGCTCGGTTCCGGTGCGCTCGTGCACCAGCCCGGCGATCCTCCGGTACAGCGCGCGCTTCAGCTCCGGGGGCCGCCCCGAGCGCATGGTGATCGCCACGAACACCACCGAGCCGTCCTTGCGCAGGCCCAGGTGGTCGCCGTAGCGCAGCGTGCTGGTGACGCCGTCGTGGCCGGTCAGCACCTGGAAGCGGTCCTCGGGCGGGACGCCGAGCGTCTCCACGAGGGCGTCGTGGACGGCCTGGCCGAGCGCGTCGAGCCGGGCGGGGTCGGTGCCGAGCGCGTCTATCCGGACGAAGGGCATGGCGAAGCGTCCTTTCGGGGCGGGTGTGGGTCTCTCCCGAGTCTCTTCCCGAGTCGTGTACATACTAGTAGGTACAGAGTGGCTGGTGTCACGTCGGCCCGGTTGTGCAACTAGTTGCATAAAACCTCGGGTGTCCTCTACAACAAGAGGCGACGACACCGCGCACGGAGGGCCCGATGAGCCGTTACCCGCACCTGATGACCCCGCTCGACCTGGGCTTCACCACCCTGCCCAACCGCGTGCTCATGGGCTCCATGCACGTCGGCCTGGAAGAGGCCGAGCGCGGCTTCGAGCGCATGGCGGCGTTCTACGCGGCCCGCGCCCGCGGCGGGGTCGGCCTCATCGTCACCGGCGGCATCGCACCCAACGACGAAGGCCGCCCGTACGAGGGCGGCGCCAAGCTCACCACCGAGGCGGAGGCCGAGCAGCACAGGGCCGTCACCGAGGCCGTGCACCGCGAGGGCGGCCGGATCGCGCTGCAGATCCTGCACTTCGGCCGGTACGCCTACCACCAGGACCTCGTCGCGCCCAGCCCGCTGCAGGCGCCGATCAGCCCGTTCGTGCCGCGCGAGATGACCGACGCCGACGTCGAGCGCACCATCGACGACTACGCCCGCGCCGCCCGCCTCGCCCGGCAGGCCGGCTACGACGGCGTGGAGATCATGGGCTCCGAGGGCTACCTCATCAACGAGTTCATCGCCGCGCAGACCAACCGGCGCACCGACCGCTGGGGTGGCTCCTACGAGAACCGGATGCGCTTCCCCGTCGAGATCGTCAAGCGGGTGCGCGAGACCGTCGGCGAGGACTTCATCGTCATCTACCGCCTCTCCATGCTGGACCTGGTCCCGGGCGGCTCCTCCCTGGACGAGGTGATCACCCTCGGCAAGGCGGTCGAGGCCGCCGGGGCGACGATCATCAACACCGGCATCGGCTGGCACGAGGCCCGCATCCCGACCATCGCCACCTCCGTGCCGCGCGGCGCCTACACCTGGGTCACCAAGAAGCTCATGGGCGAGGTGTCCGTGCCCCTGGTGACCACCAACCGCATCAACACCCCGGACGTCGCCGAGGAGTTGCTGTCCGGTGGCTACGCGGACATGGTGTCGATGGCCCGCCCGATGCTGGCCGACCCCGACTTCGTCGCCAAGGCCGCCGCCGGGACACCGGAGGCGATCAACACCTGCATCGGCTGCAACCAGGCCTGCCTCGACCACACCTTCAGCGGGAAGATCACCTCCTGCCTGGTCAACCCGCGCGCCTGCCACGAGACGGAGCTGGTGCTCGCCCCGACCCGGCTGAAGAAGCGCGTTGCCGTCGTCGGCGCCGGCCCGGCCGGACTCGCCTGCGCCGTCTCCGCCGCCGAACGGGGCCACGCGGTCACCCTGTTCGACGCCGCGGGCGAGATCGGCGGCCAGCTCAACGTCGCCCGCAAGGTCCCCGGCAAGCAGGAGTTCGACGAGACGCTGCGCTACTTCCGCCACCAGCTCGACGCGCACGGGGTCGACGTACGCCTCGACACCTGGGTCACCGCCGAGACCGTGGCCGGCTACGACGAGGTCGTCGTCGCCACCGGCGTCACCCCGCGCACCCCGGACATCCCCGGTGTCGACCACCCCCGCGTCCTCGGCTACCTCGAGGTGCTCCGCGGCGGTGCTCCCGTCGGCGACCGCGTCGCGATCCTCGGGGCGGGCGGCATCGGTTTCGACGTCGCCGAGTACCTCACCGACGGCGGCGACAAGGCGAGCGAGGACCCCGAGACCTACTTCCGGAACTGGGGCGTCGACATGGACTACCAGACACCGGGCGGCCTCGCGGCCCCCCAGCGGCCGGCCCCGCCCCGCCAGGTCCACCTGCTGCAGCGCAAGACGACCAAGGTCGGCGCCGGCCTCGGCAAGACCACCGGCTGGATCCACCGCACCGAGCTGAAGCACCGCGGCGTGACCATGGTCCCGGGCGTGCGCTACGACCGGATCGACGACGCGGGCCTGCACATCACCGTCGGCGACGAGAGCACGGTCCTGGAGGTCGACACGGTCGTCCTGTGCACCGGCCAGGAGCCGCGCCGAGACCTGTACGAGGAGCTGTCCGCCGCCGGGCGCAGCGTCCATCTGATCGGCGGCGCGGACGTCGCGGCCGAACTGGACGCCAAGCGGGCCATCAAGCAGGGGACGGAGCTGGCGGCGGCCCTGTAGGCCGCCCGGAACACGTCCCTAGGATGAGTCCATGTCACTCCCGCACGCGATCCTCACCGCCCTGCTGGAAAAGCCGTCGTCGGGACTGGAGCTGACCCGCCGGTTCGACAAGTCGATCGGCTACTTCTGGTCCGCGACGCACCAGCAGATCTATCGCGAGCTGGGGAGGCTGGAGGCCGAGGGGCTCATCCGCACGCTGCCGGCCGAGCAGCCGGCCCGCGGGCAGAAGAAGAGCTACGAAGTCCTGCCCGCGGGCCGCGCCGAACTGGCCCGCTGGACCGGCGCCGCCCAGGACCCGAGGCCCCAGCGAGACGTGCTCCTGCTGCGGCTGCGGGCCGCGGCGGTGGTCGGCACGGCCGGCTTGGAGGCGGATCTGCGCCGCCATCTGGAGCTGCACCGGCGGCAGTTGGCCGTGTACCGGGAGATCGAGGAGCGCGACTTCCCGCCGGACCGCGACGCCCCCGAGGACCGGCTGCGCCACCTCGTGCTGCGGGCCGGCATCGACCTGGAGACCTTCTGGACCCAGTGGCTCACCCATGCCCTGGCGGAGTTCGCCGAACTGCCCGACGCCGGCTGAGCCGCGCTCAGAGCCGGTACGGCCGCGAACGCCGGCGCAGATACCAGCCCGTGGCGATCATTCCGGCGCCGACCAGGGCCCCGCCGACGCCCAGCGTCAGGGAGCCGTAGTCCCGGGTGGCGCCGCCCGCGCCACCCATCACGCCCCGGGAGGGCGCCGGCGTGGACGTCGACGAGATCGTCGGCGCCGAGGGCGCCGAGACGATCACCGACTGGGTGCCCGCCGTGCTGCCGCTGGAGCAGACCACGACCACGGTGTACGTCCCCGGGCTCACTCCCGACCAGGCCGCGGACTGGCTGATGGTCGTACCCGACAGGGCCACCTGGCGGCCCTGGGCGAAGTTCGCCTGCCGGCTGCCGAGCAGGGCCGCGGTGCCCCAGCTGCCGTTGATCTGGGTGCAGGCGCTGGTGACCACCGAGACGGTGGACCCGGTGGTGCTGACGGAGATGCCCGAGACCGCGGCGGACGGGCCGGCCAGGGCGGTGGGGAGCGCCGCGGCGGACGCCAGGAACAGACCGGAGCGGACGAGGAGTCGCGAGGTGTGCATGGGCTGGCCTCCGGCGGCACGGTTGGCGGTACGTCCCATGCGCCGCCGGGGTCGGGAAGCGTCCGTGCTGCCTGGGCAGCAGCCAACGCGGCCACGGGCCCGCCCGCACCCGGGAGACACCCGGCCAGGTGACGGTTTCCTCCGTCCGGCGCAAGGTGACACGCCGTGGGGATGCGCCCGTCAGCCGCCCGTGGTCACCGTCCGCTGCGCCGACCAGCCGCCCCAGGTGCCGTCCGGCAGCCGTGCCCGCAGCCGCACCCGGTGCTCCTCGCCCGCGCTCCGCCCGACGTAGAAGGTGTAGCCGGCCCGTCCGCGCGGGGGCGTGCCACCCCACACCAGCGAGGTGGCCGAGGCGTCGTCGAGCCGGATCTGGTACTCGGTGATCACTCCGTCCACGCGCGGCGGGTCCCAGGACAGGTCGAGGTAGTACGCCCCGCCTGCCCGGTGGGTCGTCGTGGTGAAGCCGGTGGGCGCGGTGTTCCGGCCGTCGTCGGTGCCCGGCGTGGTGAGGCGCACCGGGGCGCTCGCGGGGGAGAGGTTGTCGGCGGCGTCGCGGGCCCGCACCGTGAACACATAGCCGGTGCCGGGGCGCAGTCCGGTCACCACGGTCGCGGTCTGGTTCCCGCCGACGCTGTGGATCTTCGTCCCGCTCTGGTACACGTCGTACGACACCACGCCCCGGTCGTCCCGGGAGGCACCCCAGGACAGCTGGACCGCGCGGCTGCCGACGGTCCGCCCGGCGGGTCCCGACGGCCGGGTCGGCGCCGAGCGGTCCGCCGCGATCCTGGCCGGTGTGCGTGCCCGCACCGCCAGGCTCGGCGGGCCGAGCCGGCCCTCGGCGTCCCGGGCCCGCACGGTGAAGGCATACAGGGTGGACGGCCTGAGCCTGGTGACGTCCACCATGTGCTGCGCGCCCGGCACTTCCTCCACCCTTGTGGTGCCGCGATACACATCGTAGGAACGGATGCCGGGTCCGTCCGGCACCGCGTTCCACATGACGTGCACGCTCGTGGCGCTGCCCGCCCGCGCGGTGACCCCGGTCGGAGGACCCGGCGCCCGGCCCTCGTCGCCGTCGGCGGCCCGGTTCCCGCCACAGGCCGCGACCAGCAGCAGGGCCCCGCAGACCGGGACGAGCGGCCAGGGAACGCGTCGCACGGCTCTGCCTCCCCGGGGACGGCGTCGGCGTCACGCAAAGGTCCGGACCAATATGGCGCGGCGGGTGCGGGGGTGGCAAGAGGGCCGCGGTGGTGGCGGCCGGGGGTGTTACGTATGCTGAGCCACCTACGGCTGAACTACCCGAGAGGGCAGGGGAGTTCATGCCTGTGGCGCGGACACGCTGTCGTCGCCGAACCCGCGCCGGCGCGGGTGGCCGGGGGATCCGGACCGGCTTCGGCCCGGATCCCCGGCCCCTGTTGTCGCCGCCCATTGGCCCAGTTGGTGGAGTTGTCCCTCACGGGGTGTCATAAGCGTGCTCCATCCGGCCGCTTCGGAGTGGCCCGGACAGCCGGGGCCGTGTACCGGCACCACAGTGTGCTGGATGTCCGCCCGTCCCCGTCGAGAGGGTCCTCATCGTGCGTGTCCCGTCCTTGACGCTGGCCGTCGCCGGCGCCACTTTGCTCGCCCCGGCTGCGCTGCCCGTCCCGGCGGTCGCCCTCCCACCCGGGGAACGGTCCATGTCCCGCGGTGGGGGCGCCGTGGCCGCCACCGATCTGCTGGCCCGCCTTGGAGAGTGTCACCAGATCTCCCGGGGCCGGTACCGCACCGACACCGACAGCCCCGCGAACGTCCCCGTCTGCGGCACCCGGGACGCCGTCTACTGGAAGGCCGACCTGGATATCGACTGCGACGGGCAGTCCACCACCCGGTGCAACCGCCGCACCGACCCGCAGTTCGCCGACGCGACCGCCTACGAGCAGTCCGACGGCCGCCATCTGAACGCCGAGACCCTGCCCTACATCGTCGTGCCGGCCCCCAGCCGTATGTGGAACCCCCACAAGGACGGCGTACGCGGCGGCTCCATCGCCGCCGTCGTCTACCGGGGCCGGGTGCAGTACGCCGTGGTCGGCGACACCGGTCCGCGCGACGTCATCGGCGAGGCCTCCTATGCCACCGCCCGGCGCCTCGGCATCCGGGCCGACCCGCGCGGCGGCGGGGCGCCCTCCGGTGTCACCTACATCATCTTCAGGAACTCGCGCGTGGACCACATCGAGGACGACGCCGCGGCGGCGGCCGCCGGAGCGCGGCTGGCCAGACTGTTCGTCGCGGACAGGTGACCAGCGCGTCCCCGTGGAGCGGTCAGACCTTGCGGTAGCCGTACGCCTCCCTCGCCGCGGCCTCGACCGCGTCCAGGTCGGCGCCGGTGGCGGCGGTGACCACGGCGGCCACCGCGCCCTCCACGAAGGGCGCGTCCACCAGCCGTGACCCGTCCGGCAGTTCGTCGCCCTCGGCGATCAGCGCCTTCACGGTGAGCACGGCACTGCCGAGATCGGTGAGCAGCGCCACCCCGGCGCCCCGGTCGACCGAGGCCGCCGCGGCGGAGATCAGCTCGGCGCTGGTGCCGAGCCCACCGCCCTCGGTGCCGCCGGCCGGGGCCACGGGCACCGCCATGGCCCCGCCCGCCAGCCCCTTCGCCAGCTCGGCGACCGAGGCGGCCACCTCCGCACTGTGCGAGACCAGCACGATCCCGACCAGCTTCTCGTCACTCACCGTCAGCCCTCCGCCGCTTCTTCCATCGCGGCGATCAGCAGCGCCGACGAGGTCGCGCCCGGATCCTGGTGGCCGATGCTGCGCTCGCCGAGATAACTCGCCCGGCCCTTGCGGGCCTGCAGCGGCGTGGTGGCCACCGCGCCCGCCTCGGCGGCGGCCCGCGCGGCGGCGAAGCCGTCACCGAGCGCGTCCACGGCCGGGACCAGGGCGTCGATCATGGTCTTGTCGCCGGGGGCCGCCCCGCCGAGCGCCATCACCCCGTCCACACCCGCGCGCAGTGCCTCGGCCAGCTCCTCCGCGCTGACCTCGGCGGCATCGCCGAGCGCCTTGCCGGTCCGGCGCAGCAGGGTGCCGTACAGCGGCCCGGACGCGCCGCCGACCGTCGAGATGAGCTGCCGCCCGGCGAGGGTCAGTACGGCACCCGGGGTGTCCGGCACGTCCTTCTCCAGGGCGGTCCGCACGGCCGTGAAGCCGCGCTGGAGATTGCTGCCGTGATCGGCGTCCCCGATGGCCGAGTCGAGGGCGGTGAGCCGCTCCGCCTCGCGGTCGACGGATGCGGCGGTCGCCGCCATCCAACGGCGGAAGAAGTCGGCGTCGAGCACTGGATCTCCTTGCGTGGTAGGAATGATGACCGGCGTGCCACGGGTGAGGGTCGCCTCGTCCGCCGTATCACATCCCCCAGCGCAGCGCCGGGGTCTTCACCGGCGCGTCCCACAACCGCAACAGCTCCTCGTCGGCCTGACAGAGCGTCACCGACGCGCCCGCCATGTCCAGGGACGTGACGTAGTTGCCGACGAGCGTGCGGGCCACCGCGACGCCGCGCTCGCGCAGCACCCGCTGCACCTCGGCGTTGAAACCGAACAGCTCCAGCAGCGGGGTGGCGCCCATCCCGTTGACCAGCACCAGCACGGGGTTGCGCGGGGGCATGTCCTCCAGGATCGCGTTCACAGCGAAGTCGGCGATCTCCCCGGAGGTCATCATCGGCCGCCGCTCCCGGCCCGGCTCACCGTGGATGCCGATGCCCAACTCCAGCTCGCCGTCCGGTAGTTCGAAGGTCGGGCTGCCCTTTGCCGGGGTCGTGCAGGCGCTGAGGGCCACGCCGAAACTGCGCGCGTTCTCGTTCACCTGGCGCCCGAGGGCCTCCACGCGTTCCAGCGGCTGCCCCTCGGCCGCGGCGGCGCCCGCGATCTTCTCCACGAACAGGGTCGCACCGGTGCCGCGCCGGCCGGCGGTGTAGAGGCTGTCGGTGACGGCCACGTCGTCGTTGACGAGCACCTTGGCGATCTGGATGCCCTCGTCCTCGGCGAGTTCGGCCGCCATGTCGAAGTTGAGCACGTCGCCCGTGTAGTTCTTCACGATGAACAGCACTCCGGCGCCGCTGTCCACGGCGGCCGCGGCGCGCGCCATCTGGTCCGGTACGGGCGAGGTGAACACCTCTCCGGGGCAGGCGGCGGAGAGCATGCCCGGGCCGACGAACCCGCCGTGCAGCGGCTCATGCCCCGACCCGCCGCCGGACACCAGCGCGACCTGCCCGGCCACCGGGGCGTCCCGGCGGACGATCACCCGGTTCTCCACGTCCACGGTCAGGTCCGGATACGCGGCCGCCATCCCGCGCAGCGCGTCCGCCACGACGGTCTCCGGCACGTTGATCAGCATCCTCATGGGTATCTCCTCGTGAACGTAGCACTGGGGCGCAAAACCTGTGTCTTGGCAGGTCACCGGCACAGAGGGCGATTTTTGATCTGGGTGGTTCGGTTGCGGTCCGTTGCGGTCGGAGGCGGGTCGTGGCGGGCTTTCGCTGACTCGACACTGACTTCGGTGACGGGGCGTCAGGTGTTGGCGGCCATCTGGTGGAGGTGGCAGCCCGTCCCGCCTATTGGCAGTATCGACCTTGCGGCACCGAAGGTCACCTGCGGCAGTGCGGCTTTACGGTGCGTAGCGCCCGGTCGACCCACCGTGCCCGGGGCCATCTGCGGCTGGTGGCCGTGTGGACTGCCGCTGTCGACGGCGCCCCTCCAGGGCCACGGGCGCCGCCTCCGGGCGGCCTGCCGTCGTGCGCTTCGCCGATGTGGCGCCAAGCGGTTACGCGTAGACGGCGTCCTGGTTCGAGAGCGTCTTCTGCGTCAGCGCGTCGACAACCGCCTGCGAGGGAAGGGACTTTCCTGACGGGCCCGGCCTGTTGCGGGTGGGTGCCCGGTTGAACCGATCCCTGGCCGCTGCATCGAGCCGTCCGTGGTCGACGCGTGTCCGCGCCGAGCGTGATTCGGGTGCGTTTCGGCACATGCCACCGTCATGCGCACGACCAGAACAACGATGAACGCGGGCGACCACTCTCCGGTTCGGGGGCGGTCGGTTCACCTGGGTCCCGGGCGGTGGGCGGCGAGGTGTTTGCGGGCCTCGTGGTAGGCGTCCGCGTCGATCTCGCCGGAGGCGAAGCGCCGGTCGAGGATCTCCTCCGGTGTCTCCCTGTGCGTCCACCCACGATCCGAGCCGTCACCGCGACCGGCCGGGTGCCGTGTCAGGTGGACCACGGCCCAGACCGCCAGCCCGATCAGCGCGATCCACAGCAGCGGCATGAACGCCATCCAGACCCAGCCGCCGTCCCAGTACATCACCGCAGCTCACCTCCCCAGGAGGCATCCCACACCTCATTGTCCGTCCGGGCCGGTCCCCGTGCCAGGGCTCTTCGGGGCGGTCACGGCGCCGGACGCGACCGGCTGCCGCGGTCAGCCGTGGTCAGGGGAAGGCGAGGGAGGGGAGTGTGTCGAGGACGTGGCCGGGAGGCTTGGGTGTGCGGGATACCGCTCGTCGTAGCGGCGCGTCTTCCACAGCGCGACGGCGCCGATCCAGGTCACCAGGAAGGTGACCACGATGACGATGCCGATGGTGTTGAGGTCGACGGCGGCCAGCCATGACCAGGGCGCGCGGTCGGCCGCGCCGAGCCGCTCCGCGAGCAGGGAGACCAGCTCGACCGTGCCGACGACGAACGCCACGAAGATCGACAGGCCGGTCATGGTGAGGTTGTAGTAGATCTTGCGCACCGGGTTCGAGAACGACCACTCGTATGCCTTCGCCATGAAGACGCCGTCGGTGGTGTCCATCAGGCTCATGCCGGCGGCGAAGATCAGCGGCAGGGCGATGATCGCGAGCGGTGGCAGCGTGCCGTCCGCGGCCGAACCCGCCGCGAGGCCCAGCGCCCCGACCTGGGTGGCGGTGTCGAAGCCCAGGCCGAAGAGGAGGCCCACGAAGTAGAGCTGCCAGCTGTGCTCGATGAGCTTGTTGTAGCGGCCCTTGAAGACCCGGTTCATCAAGCCGCGGTCGGACAGCAGCTGCTCCAGTTCCTCAGGCTGGTGGCGACCCTGCTTCGCCTCCCGCCAGGTGCGGAAGATACCGCGCAGCACGGCCAGGTTCATGGCGGCGATGGCGTAGAGGAACACACCGGAGACCAGCGTGCCGATCACCCCGCCGACCTCGGCGAAGCCGGCCTGGAAGCGGTTCGCCGCCTGCGCGGCGAAGGCGATGCCCAGGGACAGGCCGAACACGACCGACGAGTGGCCGAGCGAGAACGCCAGCCCCAGTCCGAGCGGACGCTTGCCCTTCTGCAGCAGGTAGCGGGTGGTGTCGTCGATCGCCGAGATGTGGTCGGCGTCGAATGCGTGGCGCATTCCGAGGGTGTACGCGAGTCCGGCCGCCCCGGCATACAGGAGCGTGCCCTGGCTGTCGGCGAGGCCGTGGTACCGGGCGTTGTAGTAGGCGAAGAGGCCGAAGCCCGCGACGTGCAGCGCGGCCACGAAGCCGTACATCGCCACCAGGCGTCGTATCTCGCCCCGGTCGAACCGTCGGTTCGGCCGGACGGACGTGGCGGTCGTGCTCATGGGCGGCTCTCTCGGGACGATGTCGGGGGCCATGCCTTACTGCGCTGATGCTCCAGATGCGAATCTTATGCAGTAAGAGGGGCTGCCTTCTCCCCGGGTTGGGAATCGACCCTGGTCCGGATCGCTGTCCGGACCGCCGCGGTGGCCACGGTGACCGGCGGAAACAGCACGTCCCCGGTCCGGTCCCATCGATCAGGGCGATGGCCGCCGGTCACGATGCCGGCTCGACCGGCAGTTCCAGGAGAACCTCCCAGCCGCCGTCACCGGTGGGCCCGAACGTGACGGTGCCGCCGAGGAGGGCCGCGCGCTGCCGCAGGGCGACCAGGCCGTAGTGCGCACTGGGCAGGGGCAGGGCGGGCCGGGTCGGCGCGGTGTTGCCGACCGTGACACGAACGGCGTCACCCTTGCAGCAGGCGCGTACGGTGGCGGTGGCTCCGGGCGCGTGTTTGCGTACGTTGGTCAGCGCTTCCTGGACGGTCCGGTAGACGGCGCGCTGCAGAGCCGGCGAAAGGTCGGCGGGCAGATCCGTCGTCAGGTCGGTGTCGATACCGCTGGCGTCGATCAGCCGCCGCAGGTCGGCCAGGGAGGGCTGTGGAGTGAGTTCCCTGGGGCGGCTGCGGGAGTCACGCAGGACGTTGACCATGTGCCGCAGTTCGTCGAGGGTCTGCACACTCAGTCGCCGGATGGTGGCCGCCGCTTCCCTCGCTCCGGCGTCCTGCGTGGCGACCTGCAGCGCACCCGCCCGCACCGAGATCAGGCTCACCTGGTGGGCGACCACGTCATGCATCTCGCGTGCCAGCTGCGCGCGCTCCTCGGCCAGGACGGCCTGTGCGCTCAGCCGTCGCTCGTGGTCCCGGGCCCGCGAGATCTCGGCCAGCCGCAGCGACAGATCACACCGGGCCTGGACCAGCTGGCCCAGGAAGACGGGGGCCGCGGCCGTCGCCGCGGTGTACCCCAGAGTGATCAACGCCGAGGCGGTCGCCAGATCCAGGTGCGGCGGCGGCGACCAAGAGGTCATGTCGCAGAGTGTGTAGGCCATGGCGCACACGGCCAGCAGCATCCGCCTCCGGGTGCGCGTGGCCAGGGTGTACAGCGCCGCCAGAGCGGCGAAGGTCGCGTCCGACAGCAGGACGGCGGGCAAGGTGAGCAGGAAGATCGGCAGCGGCCGGCGCCGGCGCAGCAGAAGCAGGCAGGCAGCGGCCAGGGCCAGGCCCATGCGCAGCGGCTCGTCCGCGCCGACGTGCACCCAGACGTCCAGCAGTGCGGCGCCGACGAAGCCGGCATCACGCAGTGCGCCGGCCAGGCGGCGGGGCATCATCCCGGCTCCAGGTGTCGGGGCGGTCTGAGGAGTCCGGCGCGTTCGGCGACCAGGGCTGCCTGGACGCGGCTGCCCACCTCCAGCTTGGTGAGGATGGCGCTCACATGGTCCTTCACCGTGCCGGTGCCCAGGTGCATCCGGGTGGCGATGTCCGCGTTGGACAGTCCCTCGGCGATCAGGACGAGCACGGCGCGTTCGCGTTCGGTCAGCCGGTCCAGGCCGCGGGCGGCGGTCCCCTGGCAGCTCGCCTCGAGGTATCCGTCCACGACGGTCCGCGTGATCTTGGACGACAGGACGGTCCCCCCGTCGGCCAGGGCGCGCACGAGGAACGGCAGCTGCTCCGGGTCGGTGTCCTTGAGCAGGAAGCCCGCCGCCCCGCAGCGCAGGGCCGTGGCCACGTACTCGTCCATGTCGAACGTCGTGAGCATGGCCACCACCGGAGGCTGCGGCAGCCGGCGCAACTCGGCCAGGACGGACAGTCCGTCCACATCCGGCATGCGGATGTCCAGCAGTACGACGTCCGGGCGCGTCTCCCGCGCCGTCCGTACCGCCTCCCCGCCGGGAACCGCCGCCACGACCTCGAGATCCTCCGCGGCGTCCAGGATGCACCGGAAGCCCGTACGGATCAGGGCCTCGTCGTCGACCACCAGTACCCGGACCACCCACGCTCCCACTCGCCGTCGGATCACCGTCCGTCGTACCACGCCGAGCAGCGCCCCGCTCCCCGAGACGGATGACCGGCCAGCTGGCGGGGTCAGGGCCGGCCGGTCGGCGGGGACGCTCCGGCCTGCTGCCGGATGGTTACGGCAACAGGGTGCGCGAACCCTGGAGAACGTGGAACGCAACGAGCCGGACCGAGGCGGCCCCGGCGGCGGTGGATCGCCGGCCGCCGCCGCAAGAGGCCGGCACGACGGCAGAGCGGCATCGACGTGGCGGTGTCGCGTCCCGGCGGCGTCACGCCGGGCCACACGAGGAGGGCAGCCGCATGACGATCAGCCTGACACTTGTGTGCGCACACTCCGCAGACGCAGCCTTCGGGCACGCTCTGCCCAGTGACTGCGACCTCGACGGGGCAAGCACCGTCCTGCCGACGCCTGGCCCCGACATGTCGGCCGTGCGGTCGCCCACGACCCGCTGTGCACGGACCGTCGCAGCGCTCGCGCTGAAGGCCACGGCGGAGCCCGCACTGCGCGACCTGGACTACGGCGCATGGCGCGGCCGCACCGCGGCCGACATCGTCGCCGCAGACCCCTGCGGATACAGCGTCTGGGTCACCGACCCGGATGCGGCACCCCACGGCGGCGAAACCATACGCCAGCTCTGCCAGCGGACCGCGCTCTGGCTCACCGGCCTGCCTCCCGACACCGGCCACGCCCTGGCCATCGCCGAACCGGCCGTCTGGCGGGCCCTCCTCGTCCACGCCCTGTCCGCACCCGCACGAGCCTTCTGGCACCTGCCGATATCGCCCCAGCACGCCGTCTGCCTCACGCGTCGCGGTGACCTCTGGAGCATTCGGCCGGCCACCATGTTCCGCGCACCGAGCGACGGCCGGCGTCCGACCGCGCCCGGCACCGGGCCGACGAGGCCCGGGCGCACCACCGGCCGGCACGCGGCGCAGCCCTGTCGGCACCTGTGCCCGCCCCTGGTGGGACACCCCTGACCAGGTAGCCGCACATGCCGCGGGCGTGACCGGGAGACTGCCCGACACTCGTCTTCCACTGATGCGTGGCAGAAGCAGTCGGACCGTGATCGCCCGTTTACCATCTGTCGCATGCTGCGGGAATCTGCCGGCCGCGCGGCGGTGCGCAAGCCGGCCCTCGCCCTCCTCCTGGGACTGGTGCTGCTGCTCCTGGCCCACGCCGTCGCGTGTGCCGGGCACCTTGCCGACGACCACGCGCGTGACGCACCGGTGGCCGCGTCCGCGCCGCACGAGGTGGCCGGAGCGGGCCTGCCGCGGTCCGTCCCGGAGGCGGCGGACGACGGCGACCCGGGTCACGGAGCGTCCGAACACCCCGGGCACGGCAGCGTGTGCTGCGATCCCGCGGACCTGCCTGCCGGTCCGCGCGCCACGGCAGGGGCCGTGCTCCTCGCGTCCATGCTGCTCGCACTGCTCTTTTCGCGTCGTCGCGCCGTGGACCCCCTTACGCCGGGTGCCCTGCCGGGGCGAGCGAGTCCGGGGCCCGTAGCCACCCTCTGCGGCTCCCCTCTGCTCGACCTCGTCTGCGTCAGCCGTACGTGACGGTGCCGCCCGGCAGAACGCCGGGCCCTCCGGCACTTCCACCCGTACGTCAGACACGTGGTTCCCGCGGCAGCGGAGCCACGGGAGGACCCCACCATGAGCACCGCCCTGCGCCGCGTCGCCTCACCCGACGTCACGTCCTTCCTCGCGGCACACGACCTTCCCGAACCGGTGCGAGCGCCCCGCCGGTCACCGGCCGGCATGGTCGGCAACACCCCTGTCCTGTGGGTCGGGGAGCCCTTCAACCCCGCGGGCCGCGGCTTCTGGGCCAAGCTGGAGGGCGCCAACCCCGGAGGAATCAAGGACCGCGCGGCCCTTCACATGGTCGACGCCGCACGAGAGCGGGGCGACCTCGCGCCGGGCGCCCCGATCCTTGAGTCCACCAGCGGCACCCTCGGTCTCGGCCTGGCCCTGGCCGGCATCACCTACGGCCATCCGGTCACCCTCGTGTCGGATCCCGGCATGGAGCCGTTGATGGTGCACCAGTTGCGCGCGCTGGGAGCGCACCTGGACGTGGTCACCGAGCCCGCCTCCCGGGGCGGCTGGCAGGAGGCACGCCGCCGGCGCGTGCGCGAGCTGCTGGCCCGCACGCCGTCCGCCTGGTGCCCCGACCAGTACAACAACCCCGACAACGTCGCCGCCTACGCCTCCCTGGCCCTGGAACTCGTCGTCCAGCTCGGACGGGTCGACGTCCTGGTCGCGGCCGTCGGTACCGGTGGCCACTCGGCCGGCGTCGCGCGCACTCTGCGCGCCTTCAACCCGCAGCTCAAGCTCGTCGGCGTCGACTCGGTGCACTCCAGCGTCTTCGGCCAGCCCGCAGGCCCCCGCCTGATGCGCGGCCTGGGCAGCAGCATCCACCCGGGAAACGTCGACCACGCCGCCTTCGACGAAGTGCACTGGGTGGCCCCGGAAGAGGCGGTGTGGGCCTCCCGGCGGCTGGCCCGCGGCCACTGTGCCAGCGGCGGCTGGAGCGTGGGCGCCGTGGCACTCGTGGCGAACTGGCTGGCCCGTACCGAGCCGGAGCGGACCAGGATCGCTGCCGTCTTCCCCGACGGTGTGCACCGCTACTGGGACACGGTCTACAGCGACGACTACTGCCGCCGGCACGGCCTGCTGCGTCGCTCCCCGGCATCCGAGCCGGACGAGATCACCCACCCGGGCGCGTGCGCGGTGGAGCGCTGGACCCGCTGCACGACCGTCACCGCGCCCGAGGGAGCGGTGCGATGAAGTCCCTTGCCGCGCAGTACCGTTCGTTCAACGGCTGTGTCCGGCTGCTGATGGTCCAGCAGTTCGCCATCAACACGGCCTTCTACATGCTGATGCCCTATCTGGCCGTGCACCTCGCGGACGGCCTGGGCCTGGCCGCCTGGTCGGTCGGGCTGGTGCTCGGGGTGCGCAACTTCACCCAGCAGGGCATGTTCCTCTTCGGCGGCACGCTCGCCGACCGGCTCGGCTACAAGCCCGTGATCATGACCGGGTGCGTGCTGCGGACGGTCGGCTTCGCCCTGCTGGGCTGCGTCGGCTCGCTTCCCGCGCTCGTCGTGGCGTCGGCGGCGACCGGCTTCGCCGGCGCGCTGTTCAACCCCGCGGTGCGCGCCTGTCTGGCCGAGGAGGCGGGGGAGCGCCGCGTGGAGGCGTTCGCGGCCTTCAACGTCTTCTACCAGGCCGGGATGTTCGTCGGCCCCCTGGTGGGGCTCGCCCTGCTGGCCGCCGACTTCCGGCTCATCTGCTCGGTGGCCGCGATGCTGTTCCTGGCGCTGACGCTGATCCAGCTGCGCCTGCTGCCGGTCCGCACGGGTGCGTCGCAGACCGAGCCCGACGGCGTGCTGGCCGACTGGCGCACGGTCGTCGCCAACCGCCCGTTCCTCCTCTTCTCCCTCGCCATGATCGGCTCGTACGTCCTGTCCTTCCAGGTGTACCTGGCGTTGCCGCTGCAGGCGCACCGCGCCGCCCCGGGCAGCGGCGACGCGGTGACCACGGCGCTGTTCGCGGTCTCGGCCACGGTCGCCGTGGCCGGCCAGCTGAAGATCACCGCCTGGGCCAAGGCCCACTGGTCGTCCCAGCGCGCCATCGTGTACGGCATCACACTCATGGGCGCGGCCTTTCTGCCCCTGCTGCTCGGGACCACGCCGGTCACCCGGGCTTCGGGCCCACTGGCCTGGGCCACGGCGCTGACGCCACTCCTCGCGGCGGTCACCGTGCTGGGACTGGGTACCGCGATGGTCTACCCCTTCGAGATGGACACCGTCGTCTCCCTCGCGGGCGGACGCCTGGTCGCCACCCACTACGGCCTGTACAACACCGTCGCCGGCCTGGGCATCACGCTGGGCAACCTGGCCACCGGTGCCCTCTGGGACGCTGCCGACCGCCTGGGACGCCCCGAACTGACCTGGTGGGCGCTCGCGGCGACGGGCGGCATCTGCGCCGGTTGCGTGGGGCTGTTGGCGCGCTCAGGCCGGTTGACGGCGCGACCCGAGCGGACCCTCACGGCGGTTGCCTCGTGACGGGGAACCGGCCTGACGGCGGTACCTGACCCTCGCCGGCCGTGGCCGCGGAACACCCGTGTACCGCGCGACGGGATTCCGGCCCGCCGGGCGCTGAAGGTCACCCTGGCCGCGGACACGGTGTCCATCGCCGTGATGGAACTGGTCGACGACACCGTCATCGTGGGCGTGCCCGGCGCCATGGACGCGCCTTGGATACGGCCCCGGCGGACCGCTCCGATCCTCCGCCGGGCCGGGGGAGTACCAGCGCACGAGGGCACCTCTGCGTGCCCCTCCCCCCTTGACCCGACGCTGCCCTACCGTCGCCGCCCCTGCTCTCAGCTCTTCTTGCCCCGACCCGTCAGCGCGTCGCGCATGCGGTCCACCAGGCCGGTGCCCGGGGCCAGGAGTTTGTTGGCCGGGGGAGTGTCCGGTGCGGACGGGTGCGGGCGGGTGGGGGCCGTCTTCTTCGCCCGGCGCACCTTGTCGCCCAGCTCCATCAGCGCGTCGGCCGGACAGGCGGCCTCCAGCCGCGGGAAGAGGTTCTGCTCCTCGTCCGTCACATGCGAGCGGATCTCACTCATCAGCTGCGCCATCAGCGTGTCGAACTGCGGATCGTCCGCCTGCATGCCCTCCAGGTCCTTCATGATCTGTTCGGCCTTGGCGTGATCCTCGAGTTCCTTGTCGGCCAGGGCGTCCCCACCGGAGATGTGCTCGCGCACCGCCGGGTACAGATAGGCCTCCTCCGCGACCGAGTGGCGCACCAGCTCGATCGTGGCCTGGTCGGCGAGATCCTTGCGGTCCTTGGAGCCGGGCGGCAGCGCCTCGATACGACCGAAGATCTCCTCGACCTCGCGGTGGTCGGTCGTCAGCTCCTGGATGACGTTTCCGCCGTGACCCATGTCGTTACCTCCTGCGAGACATCGCGGCGGCCCATCGCGGCCTGCCGTCGTCGCGCCGAGTGCCCCGCGCGCGGCGCGCTACACGGCCCGCCCGCGCCGGGTCAGCGCATCGGGTGGCTGGGTACGGCCGTCCGGCCGCGCGGGTAGCCGCCGGGTGCGCGTATCGAGCGAACGGCCCGTGGCCGTGCAGCCCGGCTCGGGCAGTGGTCAGGCCTGCGCGTCGGGTTAACGGGCCGTGGCCGTCCGGTGCGACTCGGCCGGCTGTGCCCGGTCAGGCGCCGGGTCGGCGCTTCGAGTGGCGCGCCGCGGCCGTCCGGCCCGCCTGCGACAGCGTCCACCGCCACCAGTGGTCCAGCAACTCCTCCTCGAGCGCCCCCGCGTCCACCAGCGCCGGCCAGCCCACCGCCCGCGCCTGGGCGCTGACCTTGGCACCGCCCGCGACCGGGTCCACGGCGATCACCGGGGTACCGGTGCGCAGGGCCAGCACCAGGCCGTGCAGCCGGGTGGTGACGACGACGTCGAACCGGGAGACCAGGGCGAGGAACTGCTCGGCCGTCGCGCACAGCCGCCAGTCGTCCGTGGCCAGCCGGGTGTCGGCCGGCACCCGCGCGCAGTCCTTCCCGGCCAGCCAGCGGGTGAGCCGCGGGTTGACCTCCTCGTGCCGGCGGCGCGCGCCGTACTCGCCCTGCCCCCGGGAGAGCAGCACCCCGGCCACGGGTGGTAGCGGGCCCGCCGGGGCCGCGGCCGCGAGGTCGTGCCGGGCCGGGGCCGCGGTGCCGTCCCGGGCGACGATCTCATGGAAACCGGTGGCCGCGGGATCCGCCGGATCGACGACCGAGACGCCGGCGGCGAGTCGCCGACAGCTCCCGAACCTGGCATGGAGCCCGGCGACTTGCGGCCCGTGCACCGGACCGCACACGAAGAGCACGGTGTCGTACGCCTCCGGTCGCGCCGCCTCCAAGGACAGCGCGCCGGGACGGAAGCCGGGGCTCCACGCCGTGTCGTGCGGGATACCGGCCAGGGTCAGTACGGCCGACGCCTGCCGCTGCGCCAGCGTGTCCCCGGCCGTCGCCTCCCCGTCCCGGAAGCTGAACCAGCCCGTCAGCAGAACCCGCCCGGGTGGCCGGCCGGACCCGCGCACCACGCGCAGCAAGCCGGCCGTGAGGTCGTCGTCCATGTTCCTCACCAGCCCTCTCCTGCCTGTGCCGGCCCTCCCCGGAGCTCTCCGAGTCCCTCCCGGGTCCTTGTCCGGCCCTCTCCCCGGCTTCCCCCGCAGCTGCCGAGACCCTCTCCGGCACCTCTCCGGCACCCCGGACCTCTCGAAGACCTCTCCGGCCGTCCCCGGCCGTCTCCCGACGCTGCCTTTCCGGCTCCCTCCGAACCTCTTCGGACCCCTCCGCGGCCCCAGCAACCCGTCCGTGAAGGCACCTCCCCCCGCCTTCCCTCCCGCGTGACCACCGCCGGAGTCGCGCGAGTACCCCTGCTTCCGGACAATAAGAATCCAACGTGTGAAACCAACTGGCACGGGAACTCCTGCCAGTGCCGTCCAGCCAACGGCGGCCGAGCAGGGCGGTCCTCCGGACCAGCGGGACCGGTGCCCTGTCCTGATTTCTCTCCCCCCTTTTCTCTCCATGCACCCCCAGCGGGCCGACGAGGTCGGCCCGGCGACGCGGTACGCGCCGAACGCCCAGGCAGGAGCGTTGCGACAGCCCAGCCAGGAGCGTTCCACGGGCGCGACGACGTGGACGAAGGAATGGCCCCATGACTGGTGACACACCGATTTCCTGGCGGCACGCCCTCGTGACCGGCGGCGCCGGCTTCCTCGGCTCCCATCTGTGCGAGAGCCTGCTGGATTCGGGCGTCGAAGTCGACTGCGCCGACAACCTCGCCTGCGGCCGGCGCGAGAACGTCACCCAGCTCGAGGACCGGCCCGGTTTCCGGTACGTGCACTGCGACGTCTCCGACCCCGACTGCGTGGAGTCGCTGCCGGGGCCGTACGACCTGGTCCTGCACTTCGCCTGTCCGGCCTCGCCCGCCGACTACCTGCGCCTGCCGCTGGAGACCCTGGACGTCGGCAGCCTCGGCACCCGCAACGCGCTCGCGATCGCCGAACGCGACGGCGCGCGTCTCCTGCTCGCCTCCACCTCGGAGGTCTACGGCGATCCGCTGGTGCACCCGCAGCACGAGGGCTACTGGGGCAACGTCAACCCGATCGGCCCGCGCAGTGTGTACGACGAGTCCAAACGGTTCGCCGAGGCCCTGGTCACCGCGCACGCCGGCAGCAAGGGCACCGACGCCGGGATCGTGCGACTGTTCAACACCTACGGGCCGCGCATGCGGGCCCACGACGGCCGCGCGGTGCCCACCTTCATCTGTCAGGCCCTGGCCGGGGAGCCGGTCACCGTCACCGGCGACGGCAGCCAGACCCGTTCCCTGTGCTACGTGGACGACACCGTCGACGGCATTCTCCGGGTCGCCGCGAGCAGGTCCGTACGGCCCGTGAACATCGGCGGCAGCGACGAGATCACCGTCGCCGACCTGGCCCGCCGCGTGGTCGCCCTCACCGGCTCCCGCTCACCCATCGCGTTCATCGACCGGCCCGTCGACGACCCCGGCCGACGCCGCCCCGACACCACCCTCGCGCGCGAGCTGCTCGGCTGGTCGCCGCAGGTCCCCTGGGAGGAGGGCCTGAAGCAGACCATCGCCTACTTCGCCGCCCGGCCCGCCGAACCGGTCCCACGGGAGGAGGACCCGGTACCGCACTCCTGACCCCCGACCGCCCGCCGCACTGGAGCAGCGCATGCATGTCCTCGGTATCAACGCACTCTTCCACGACCCCGCCGCCGCCCTGATCACCGACGGCAAGATCGTGGCGGCGGCGGAGGAGGAGCGGTTCTCGCGCCGCAAACACGGCAAGCGGCCCGTTCCCTTCTCCGCCTGGGAGCTGCCCGAGCAGTCGGCCCGCTGGTGCCTGGAGCAGGCCGGCCTCACCCCGTCCGACCTGGACGCCGTCGCGTACTCCTACGCCCCCGCGCTCGCCCGCCCCGCCGAGCGGATGGGCCTCAACGACCCCTGGGACCACCTGCGCCAGGAGTACGCCCGCCAGGCTCCCGGCTTCCTCGCCGAGGCCCTGCCGGGGCTCGACCCGGCCAAGGTGAAGTTCGTCCCGCACCACGTGGCCCACGCCGCCTCCGCCGGGCCCGTCTCGCCGTACCCGGACTGCGCCGTCCTCGTCCTGGACGGCCGCGGCGAGTGCGGTTCCCACCTGGCCGGCCGCTACACCAACCGCGAGCTGACGGTCCTCGGCACCCAGCAACTGCCCGACTCCCTCGGCCTGTTCTACGAGGACCTCACCCAGCACCTCGGCTTCCTGCGCAGCAGCGACGAGTTCAAGGTGATGGCCCTCGCCTCCTACGGCACCCCGCGCTTCGCAGCCCGGCTGCGGGAGTATGTCCAGGCCGACGCGCAGGGCGGGTTCCGCGCCCGGCCCGTCCCCTGGGCCGACCTCGTCCCGCCCCGCCCGGCCGGCGGAGCCTGGGGCCAGGACCACGCCGACCTCGCCGCCAGCGCCCAGCTCTGCCTGGAGGAGGCCATGCTCGCCCTCGCCCGGTGGCTGCGCGAGCGCACCGGCGAGGACGCGCTCACCCTGGCCGGCGGTGTCGCGCTGAACTGCGTGGCCAACACCCGGCTGTGGCGCGAGAGCGGCTTCCAGCACGTGTGGGTGCAGCCGGCCGCCGGAGACGCCGGTACGGCCCTGGGCGCGGCCGCGCATGTCGCCGGCCAGAAGGACACCCTGGAGCCGATGCCGACCGCCGCCCTCGGCCGGGGCTGGACCGACGCCGAGCTGCGGGCGTGGCTGGAGCGGGCGGCCGTACCGTACGAGGAGCCCGCCGACATCGCCGAGACCGCCGCCGAGGCGCTGGCCGCCGACGGGATCGTGGCCTGGTTCCAGGGCCGCAGTGAGTACGGGCCGCGCGCCCTCGGCCACCGCTCGCTGCTCGCCCACCCCGGCAAGGCCGACAACCTGGAACGGCTCAACGCGGTCAAGGGACGTGAGGAGTTCCGGCCGGTCGCGCCCATGGTGCTCGCCGAGCGCGCCGCCGAGATGTTCGACGGGCCGCTGCCCAGCCCGCACATGCTGTTCGTGCACGAGGTGGCCGCCGACTGGAGGGCCCGCATCCCCGCCGTGGTCCACGTCGACGGCACGGCCCGCATCCAGACCGTCGACCGCGCCCAGGAGCCCCTGGTCGCCCGGATGATCGACGGCTTCGAGCGGCGTACCGGGCTGCCGGTGGTCGTCAACACCAGCCTGAACACCGCCGGGCGGCCCATGGTCGACGACCCGCGCGACGCGCTGGAGTGCTTCGGCTCCGCACCCGTGGACCTGCTGGTGCTCGGGCCGTTCGCGGTCCGCCGCGGGAAGGCGTTCGCATGACCGCCGTGCCCGCCTACAGCGTCGTCGTCCCGACGATCGGCCGTCCCTGCCTCGCCGAGTGCCTGCGGGCGCTCGCCGAGGCCGCGGGGCAGCCGCCGCACGAGGTGATCGTGGTGGACGACCGGCCCGCGCCCGACGGCGAGTTGCCCCTGCGGGCGGCCGGGCCGCTGCTCGACCGGGTGCGGATCCTGCGCACCGGCGGCAAGGGTCCGGCCGCGGCCCGCAACGCCGGCTGGCGTACCGTCGAAACCCCCTGGACGGTCTTCCTCGACGACGACGTCCAGGTGCTGCCCGACTGGTCCCGGCTGCTCGCCGAGGACCTGCGGGAGGCCGGCGAGGACGTCGGCGGCATCCAGGGACAGCTGCGTGTCCCCCTGCCCCTGGACCGCCGGCCCACGGACTGGGAGCGCAACACCAAAGGCCTGGAGAACGCCGCCTGGGCCACCGCCGACATGGCCTACCGCACCGACGCCCTCACCCGGGTCGCCGGCTTCGACGAACGCTTCCCGCGTGCCTTCCGCGAGGACGCCGACCTCGCCCTGCGCATACAGCGGGCCGGCTGGTCGCTGATCAGGGGGAGGCGGATCACCCGGCACCCGGTCCGGCCGGCGCACTGGTGGGCCTCGCTGCCCGCGCAGCGCGGCAACGCCGACGACGCGCTGATGTACCGGCTGCACGGCCGCGACTGGTGGGCCCGCGCCCAGGCGCCCCGCGGCCGGCTGCACCGCCACCTGGTGGTCACCGGCGCCGCGCTCACCGCCGCTGCCTGCGCCCTCGCCGGCCGCCGCCGCGCCGCCACCGCCTGCGCGGCCCTGTGGACGCTGGGCACGGCCGAGTTCGCCCTGGCCCGCATCCTGCCCGGCCCCCGTACGGCCCGCGAGATCGCCGGGATGCTCGGCACGAGCGTGCTCATCCCGCCGCTCGCCGTGCGGCACTGGCTGCGCGGAGTCGTCAGCCACCGGCACGCACGACCGCTGGGAGGTGCGGGGTGAAACCTGTCTCCGCCGTCCTGTTCGACCGCGACGGCACCCTCGTGGAGGACGTGCCCTACAACGCCGACCCCGGCCGCGTCCGGCTCCTGCCCGGCGCCGCGGCGGCCGTCGCACTCGCCCGCTCCCACGGCCTCGCCACCGGTGTCGTCAGCAATCAGTCGGGCATCGGACGCGGCCTGCTCAGCGCCGACGACGTACGCCGGGTCAACGCGCGCGCCGACGCGCTGCTGGGTGGCCTGGACACCTGGGAGTTCTGTCCGCACACCCCGGACGCCCGCTGCCACTGCCGCAAGCCACGCCCGGGCCTGATCCTCGCGGCCGCCGCCCGCCTCGGCGTCCCGCCCGCCGAGTGCCTGGTGATCGGCGACATCGCCGCCGACGTACTCGCGGCCCGCGCGGCCGGCGCCCACGGGGTGCTCGTCCCCAACGCGTGCACCGCGCCGGCCGAAGTGGCACGCTTCACCGACCAGAGCGCCCCTGACGTGCTCACCGCGGTCCGCAGGGCCCTGGCGGGTGCGGCGGGGCCGACCGGCACGGCTGCCCCGCGGCGGGAAGCGCCGGCCCCTGACCGGCCGCGGCCCTCCTGGCGGCAGCCCGCAGGTGCGGCCCGGATGCAGCCGCCTCGTGAGGAGGCGGCTGCATCCGGCGGAGCACGGCCGTCTTCGTGGTACGCGCCGGGCCGTGATCGCACGCGGTCGCCTTCGCCGGAGACGCCGGGCCGTGATCGCACGCGGTCGCCTTCGCCGGACCCGACGGGCTCGGCCGGGGTGAGGCCGTCTGAACGGGACGCGGCAGCTCCGGTCCGAGCCCGGCCGTCGGGGCGGGGTGCGGCGGCGCAGAGCCGAGTGCGGTCGTCTTCGCGTGACGCTGTGGCTCCGGGTGGGAGTTGGTCGTCCCGGCAAGGCGCGGTGGCTCCGGGCCGAGTCCAGCCGTCCGAGCGGGACGCGGCAGGCCTGGGGCGAGGTCGGTCCTCCGAACGGGGCCCGGCGGCCGAGGGCCGTGCGTGGTCGTCCCGGCCGGACGCGGCGTTCCCCGGTAGGGGGCGGTCGTCGTGAAGGCTCTCGTCGTCCGGCTCGACAGCTTCGGGGACGTGTTGCTCGCCGGGCCCGCCGTGCGTGCCGTCGCCGCTCACAGCGCGCGCGTCACCATGCTGTGCGGTCCGCGCGGCGCGGACGCGGCGCGGATGCTGCCCGGGGTCGACGAGGTGCTGGTGTGGGAGGCGCCCTGGGAGGGCTTCGACCCGCCCGACGTGAACCCGCAGGACGTCGAGGACATAGTCGGCCGGCTGCGTGCCGAGGCCTTCCACGCCGCGCTCGTCCTCACCTCCTTCCACCAGAGCCCGCTGCCCACCGCACTGTTGCTGCGACTGGCCGGCGTCGGCCGGATCGGCGCCGACAGCGTCGACCACCCCGGGCGGCTGCTCGACGTACGGCACCGGCGGCTGCCGGGCCGTCACGAGGTGGAGGCGGCGCTCGACACCGCCGCCGCCATGGGCTTCCGGCTGCCTCCGGGAGACGAGGGGCGGTTGCGTGTGTTCCCGCCACCGGACACCAGCGGCCTCACCGGCAACGGCCCGTACGTCGTCCTGCACCCCGGAGCCAGCGCGCCCGCCCGCGCCTGGAACCCCCACCGGTGCGCGGACGCGGTCGCGCTGCTCACCGACGCCGGGCACCGCGTGGTCGTCACGGGCGGCCCGCACGAGCGCCTGCTCACCCGGTGCGTGAGCGGCGACGCGGGCGTCGACCTCGGCGGGCGGACCTCCCCGCGGACCCTCGCCGGGGTACTGCGCATGGCCGACGTCGTGATCAGCGCCAACACCGGCCCCGCCCACCTCGCCGCGGCCGTCGGCACCCCGGTCGTCTCGCTGTTCGCACCGGTGGTCCCGGCCGAGCGCTGGGCACCGTACGGCGTCCCCGCCATCCTCCTCGGCGACCAGTCGGCGCCGTGCGCGAACACCAGGGCGCTGACCTGCCCGGTGCCCGGACACCCCTGCCTGGACGAGGTCACCGGCCAGGACGTGGTGCGCGCGGTGCACAAGCTCATCCAGGAGCGGCACTCATGAACATCCTCGTCTGGCACGTGCACGGATCGTGGCTCACCGCCTTCGTGCAGGGCCCGCACACCTACCTCGTCCCGGTCACCGACGACCGCGGCCCCGACGGACTCGGCCGTGCCGTGACCTGGGACTGGCCCGAGACCGTCGAGGAGCACACCCCGAAGGAGCTGTGGGACCACCACATCGACCTGATGGTGTTGCAACGGCCGCACGAACTCGACCTGGCCCTGCGCTGGACCGGCCGCCGCCCCGGCGTGGACGTGCCCGCCGTGTACGTCGAGCACAACAGCCCCGACGAATCCCCCGAGCGGCAACTCCACCCGCTGGCCGGGCAGTCGGAGATCCCGGTCGTGCACGTCACCCACTTCAACCGGCTCATGTGGAACAACGGGCAGGCCCCGACCGACGTCGTGGAACACGGCATCATCGACCCCGGCCACCGCTGGACCGGCACCGGGCGCCGCGCGGCCGTCGTCGTCAACGACCCCGTGCGCAGGGGCCGTACGACCGGCACCGACCTGCTGCCCCGCTTCGCGCGGTGCGCGCCCCTGGACGTCTTCGGCATGCGCACCGAAGGGCTCGCCGAACACCTCGGCCTGCCCCCCGGCCGCTGCCGCACCCGCGACCTGCCCCAGCACGAGCTGCACCGCGAGATGGCCCGCTGCCGGCTCTATCTGCACCCCGTGCGCTGGACCTCGCTCGGACTGTCGCTGCTGGAGGCGATGTTCCTGGGCATGCCGGTGGTCGCCCTGGACACCACCGAGGCACGGGAGGCGATACCCGACGGCGCCGGGGTGGTCTCGAACCGTCTCGACGTACTGGAGGACGCCGTACGGGCCTTCCTGGCCGAACCCGAGCTCGCCCGCCGCACCGGCGCGGCGGCCCGGGCCGCGGCCCAGGCCCGCTACGGAGAGCGGCGCTTCCTGGACGACTGGGAGCGCCTGATCAAGGAGGTCACCCGATGAGCCGCATTCCGCACACGGCCGGGCGCATAGCCATGGTCTCCGAGCACGCCAGCCCGCTGGCCGCGCTCGGCGGACCGGACGCCGGCGGCCAGAACGTGTACGTGGCGCAGGTAGCCCGGCAGCTCGCCAGACAGGGATACCGGGTCACGGTGTACACCCGGCGGGACTCGGCGGGCCTGCCGGACCGGGTGACCCTCATCGACGGGGTGCAGGTGGTGCACGTGCCCGCCGGACCGCCCGCGCCCGTCCCCAAGGACGAACTCCTGCCCCACATGGACGAGTTCGGGGCGTTCCTGGCCCGGCAGTGGTCACTGAACCCGCCGGACGTGGTGCACTCCCACTTCTGGATGTCGGGCCTGGCCGCCCTCGCCGGGGCCCGGGACCTCGGCATACCCGTCGTGCAGACCTATCACGCGCTGGGCACGGTCAAGAAGCGCTACCAGGGCGCCGCCGACACCAGCCCGCCGCAGCGCCTCGCCATCGAGGAGGCCGTCGGCCACGAGTGCGCGCGGATCATCGCCACCTGCAGCGACGAGGTCGCCGAGCTGAAGGCCATGGGCCTGCCGGAGGACCGGATCAGCGTCGTACCGTGCGGCGTCGACCCCGACCAGTTCGCGCCCGCCGCCCGCACCCGCCCGCCCGGCGCCCGCAGGCGGCTGCTGTCCGTCGGACGGCTGGTGCCCCGCAAGGGCTTCGACCGCGCCATCCGGGCCCTGGCCGGCATCCCCGACGCCGAACTGCTCGTCGCGGGCGGCCCCGAGGCCGATCTCCTCGGCGCCGAACCCGAGGCGCGGCGCCTGTACGCCATCGCCGGCGAGTACGGCGTCAGCGACCGCGTCACCCTGCTCGGCGGCATCAGCCGGGCCCGGATGCCGCGGCTGATGGCCGGCGCGGACCTGGTGCTGTCGCTGCCCCGCTACGAGCCGTTCGGCATCGTCCCGCTGGAGGCCATGGCCTGCGCCACACCGGTCGTCGCCACCGCGGTCGGCGGCCAGCTCGACACGGTCGTGGACGGCACCACGGGCGTGCTGGTCCCGGCCGACGACGACTACGACCTCGGCGCTGTCGTCCGCGCGCTCCTCACCGACTCCGACCGGCTCGCCCGGTACGGCGCCGCCGGCCGGCAGCGGGTGCTGACCCACTACACCTGGGACCGCGTGGCCGACGGCGTGGCGGCGGTGTACGGCGCGGTGTCCTCGATCCCCTCGCTCTCGGGAGTCGTCCGATGAAGACCGTCCACGACACCACGCACTGCGACGACCTCGCCAAGGCCCTGGACGCGTTCCGCGAGCACGGCTCCCTCATCGCACGGTGGGGCACCGAACTCGCCCGCCGCCTGGGCTCCGGGGCCCGGCTGCTCGTCGCCGGGAACGGCGGCAGCGCGGCACAGGCCCAGCACCTGACCGCAGAACTCGTCGGCCGCTACCGCGACGACCGGCCGCCGTTCTCCGCGGTCGCCCTGCACGCCGACACCTCCTCCACGACCGCGATCGCCAACGACTACGGCGTCCAGGAGATCTTCGCCCGGCAGACCGCCGCCCACGGCCGCCCCGGAGACGTGCTCATGCTGCTGTCCACCAGCGGCGCGAGCGCCAACCTGCTGGCCGCCGCCGAGTGCGCGCACCGGCTCGGCATGACGGTGTGGGCGCTGACCGGACGGGCCCCCAACCCCCTCCAGCTCGGCGCGGACGACGCGCTGTGCGTGGACGCGCCGGTGGCCGCCACCGTGCAGGAACTCCACCTGGTGGCCGTGCACATGCTCTGCGAGGCCTTCGACGGCGCGGTCGAGCGCGGGGCGGCGCACCGTACCGGGTCCAGCGGCGCGGACGGCAGGCCGGGTGTCGTCGGCCGGCTCGTCGGCCGGGCCCGCACGGTCGGCCGGTCCGTGGACGGCACGCCCGTAGCCCCCCGGAAGGGACCCGCATGAACAGCTCGCGCACCCGCCTGGTCGTCGTGGGCGACGCGCTGCTCGACCACGACCTGTGCGGCCGGGCCGAGCGGCTGGCCCCGGACGCCCCCGTGCCGGTGGTGCACGGTACCCGGCGCAGCTCCCGCCCGGGCGGCGCGGCCCTCGCCGCCTGCCTCGCCGCCACCGACGGCCGCCCGGTCACCCTCGTCACCGCGCTCGGCGACGACCCCGCCAGCGACACCCTGCGCGAGCTGCTGGCCGGCCGCGTCGACCTGGTGGAGGTGCCGCTGGACGGCACCCTGAGCAGCAAGACCCGGGTCATGGCTGGGGACCGGCCGGTGCTCCGCCTGGACGACGGCGAGGGGCGGGCCCGCGCGGCGACGGGGGCCGCCGAGGCCGCCGTGACCGGAGCCGACGGCGTCCTGGTCGCCGACTACGGGCGGGGCACCGCCGACGTCCTGCGCGGGGCGCTGACCACCGCCGCCACCCGGACGCCCATGGTCTGGGACCCCCATGTACGCGGCCGGCCCCCGGTCCCCGGCGTCCGTCTGGCCACACCCTCCGCACAGGAGGCCCGCGCCTTCGCCCGGCGGCTGGACGGCGCCGACGGCACGGGCGACGAGGCCGGGCTGCGCACCGCCGCCCGGGACGCCCGCACCCTGGTCCGGGCGTGGGAGGTCCGGGCCGTCGCCGTGACCCTGGGCGAGCGCGGGGCGCTGCTCTCCCACGGCGAGACACCGCTGCTGGTACCGACCCCGGCCGCCGCGGCGGGCGACCCGTGCGGCGCCGGCGACCGGTTCGCCGCGGCGGCCGCCGGCCTGCTCGCCGACGGCGCGCTCACCGAGGCCGCCGTACAGGCCGCCGTCCACGCCGCGACCCGCTACGTCGCCGAGGGCGGCGCCCGCGCGGTCGCCACCGCGGACCGGGCGGACGCCCCCGAGGCGGCCCCCTCCTCCGGGGACACCACGGCGGACGCGGTGCGCACGGCCGCCCGGGTCCGGGCGGCGGGCGGCACCGTCGTCGCCGCGGGCGGCTGCTTCGACCTGCTGCACGCCGGGCACGTCGCGCTCCTCCAGGCAGCCCGCCGGGCCGGCGACTGTCTGATCGTCTGCGTCAACTCCGACGCCTCGGTACGCCGCCGCAAGGGCACCGGACGCCCCCTGGTCCCGGCCCCCGACCGGGTCCGGGTGCTGCGTGCCCTGGAGTGCGTCGACGCGGTCGCCGTCTTCGACGAGGACACGCCCGAACGCATCCTCGGCGAACTCCGCCCGCACATCTGGGCCAAGGGCGGCGACTACGCCCGCACCGAATTGCCCGAACAGCCCCTGGTGGAGAGCTGGGACGGCCAGGTCCTGCTGCTGCCCTACCTGGACGGCCGCTCCACCACAGCCCTGGCCCACCGCGCGGCCCAGTCCCCGGCCCGCACCGGAGGAACCCCCAGGTGACCCCCGAACCCCCGGCACGCCCGACAGCCCCCGCCGACGCGCAGCGGACCCGGTACCCGGCACGTCCGCTCGGCGGTGCCAGGGCTGTGCGCGGTGCCTGGTCGTCCCGGATCGGCACCCGGTGCGCTCCGCCGGCGGTCTTGGCCGACCCGGGGCGGTACAAGGCGTCCGCTGTGACGGCACTGGTCCCGATGCGCGCGCCGCCCAGCACCGGTCCGATGGCGTCCGCCTCCGCGCGCCCGCTCCGCCATCCGGTACGCGTCCACCGCCCGGGACGTGGTATCCGCCCGCCGTTCCGCCACGGCAGCCGCACCCTTCGGAGGAGTCACCCGGTGACCCGCACGCCCTCGTCCCACCCCCCGGTCGTCCTGGTGCTGCGCGCGCTGGGGCTCGGTGATCTGCTGGCCGGTGTGCCCGCGCTGCGCGGCATCCGGCGGGCCTTCCCCGGCCATCGGATCGTCCTCGCCGTGCCGGCCGGCCTCGCCGAACCGGCGCTCGCCACCGGGGCGATCGACGCCGTGTTCGCCGCCGAGGCCCCGGGGCGGGCGGTGCCCTCCCTCACGCACTGGACCGGCAGGCCGCCCGACGTGGCGATCGACCTGCACGGCAACGGCCCCGAGAGCCGCGACGCCCTCGCGGCCGTACACCCGCGCAGGCTGCTCGCCCACGCCGGCCCGGACGGCCCGCCCTGGCAGGAGCACCACCACGAACGGGACCGCTGGTGCGCGTTCCTGCACGCCTACGGCATCCCGGCCGACCCCATGGATCTGCGTCTGCCCCGGCCCGGGACGCCGTCCCCGGTGCCGGGCGCGGTGGTCGTCCACCCCGGCGCGGCCTCCGGCTCCCGCCGCTGGCCGGGGGAGCGGTTCGCCGCCGTCGTACGGTGTCTGCGCGCGGCCGGACACCACGTCGTGGTCACCGGCGGGCCCGGCGAGGACGCGCTCGTGCGTTCGGTCGCCGAGCGCAGCGGGCAGCGGGCCCGTGACGTCCTCGCCGGCGGGCTGCCGTACGCGGAGCTGTCCGCGCTGGTGGCCGAGGCGTCCCTGGTGCTCAGCGGCGACACCGGCCTGGCACATCTCGCGGTCGCCCACGGCACCCGCTCCGTCACCCTGTTCGGCCCCGTGTCGCCGCACCTGTGGGGCCCGCCCCCGAGCCCGACGCACCTGGCCCTGTGGAAGCCCGGCCCGCCCGGCGACCCGCACGGCCGCACCCCCGACGCCCGCCTGCTGCGCGTCCGCTCCGGCGAGGTCGCCGCGGCCTGTCTGCGGCTGCTCGGGCCGGCAGCCGGCGGCCCCCGGCAGGCCGGACCGGAGGTGGCGCATGTCCAGTGATGAGTCCGCCGCCGACCTCACCCGCAGGCCGGCCGCCGCACGGGACCCGCGGATCACCGTCGCCGTCATCACCCGCGACCGGGCCGCCAGCCTGCTGCGTACGCTCGACGCGCTGGCCGGGCTGCCCGAGCGGCCGCCCGTCATCGTCGTCGACAACTCCCGTGACGACACCACCCGCAGGGCCGTGCGCGACCACCCGGCCCTCACCCGCCTGCTGCGGCCCGCGTCCAACACCGGCGCCCTCGGCCGCAACCTCGCCGCCCGGCACGCCCGCACCCCCTACGTCGCCTTCAGCGACGACGACTCCTGGTGGGAGCCGGGCAGCCTGCGCCGCGCCGCCGACCTCCTCGACCACCACCCCCGGCTCGGTCTGCTCGCCGCCCGCACCCTGGTCGGCGAAGACGCCGCCGACGACCCCCTCAACGCCGTCCTCGCCGCCTCGCCCCTGCCCCCGGAACCCGACCTGCCCGGCCGCCCGGTGCTCGGCTTCCTCGGCTGCGCCTGTGTGGTGCGCCGGGAGGCCTTCCTCGACGTCGGCGGCTTCCACCCGCTGCTCTTCTTCGGCGGCGAGGAGACCCTGCTGGCCTACGACCTGGCCGCCGGGGGCTGGGGCGTCGCCTACGAACCCGCGCTGCGCGCCCGCCACCACCCCGAGGACCACGGCCGCACCGGCCGCCCCTTCCTCGTCCGCCGCAACCACGTGCTGACCACCTGTCTGCGCCGCCCCTGGCCCGTGGCCCTGCGGGCCGGCACCGGCCTCGCCGTGGCCGCCGCGGCCGGCCGCCCGGGTGCGCGCCGCGCTCTCAGGGAGACCCTCGTGCGCTTCCCGGCCGCCCTGGCCCGCCGCCGCACCCTGCCCCCGCACGTCGAACACGCCGCCCGCCTGCTCGACCGACAGGCGGCCCCACGCCCGCAGGAAGACAGCGCGCGATGACCCGGACCGCCCCCGACGACCGTACGACCGTCGTCGTGATCACCCACAACCGCTGCGAGGAACTGCTGCACACCCTCGCCCTGCTGCACCGGCTGCCCGAACACCCCCGCGTGATCGTCACCGACAACGCCTCGACCGACGGCACCGCCGAAGCGGTCGCCCGCGAATTCCCCCAGGTGACGCTGTTGCGGCCGGACCGCAACCTCGGGGCCATCGGCCGCAACCTCGCCGTCCGTCAGGTCCGCACGCCCTACGTCGCCTTCTGCGACGACGACACCTGGTGGGAGCCCGGCAGCCTGCGCCGCGCCGCCGACCTCCTCGACGCCCGGCCCCGGCTCGCGGCCGTCACCGCGCGGATCATCGTGGAACCCGACGGCACCGAGGACCCCGTCGTACGCGAACTGCGCGAGTCCCCGCTGCCCGGACCCGACTGGCTTCCGGGCCCCGCCCTCGGCTCCTTCCTCGCCGCCGCCACCGTGCTGCGCACCGAGGCCTTCCGCGCGGGCGGCGGCTTCCACCCCGGCCTGTGGCTCGGCGGCGAGGAGGAACTGCTCGCCTGCGATCTGTTGCGGCAGGGCTGGTGGCTCGCCTACGCCGAGGACCTCACCGTCCACCACCACGCCTCCCGGCTGCGCGACAGCACGGCCCGCCGCGTCCTCGGCCTGCGCAACACGCTGTGGTTCACCTGGCTGCGCCGCCCGCTGCTGCCGGCGCTGCGCCGCACCGGGCACCTGCTGCGGACCGTGCCCCGGGACGCCGCCTCCGCGCGCGCCTTCGCCCGTGCCACCGCCGGACTCCCATGGGTGCTGCGCCAGCGCGACCCCGTGCCCCCGGACCTGGAACGCCGGCTCGCGGCGCTGGAGCGGGCCCGCCGGAATTCACCCGCACGGCGGTATGTCGGCTGACCGTACACAGCGCGACACGCCCGGCCCGAGTCGTTGCGCCGGGCGCGGGTCACAGGCACAGTGAACTCCCCGGTCAAGACGCGGCTGGCTGATCCTGATCCTTTCCCCCGAGGAAGCCTGATCCCCATGGATGACGGTCAGCGCCCCCGTGTCCGGCTCCGCCCCGGCGGCCCGGCCCCGCTGCTCCTGCAGACGGTGCACGAGCAGCGTCCCGGGCTCGGCGCGGTCAGCGTCCTGAAGGCACGGGGCACGGTCGACGCCTCCAACGCCGGGGAGTTCTCCGAGGCGCTCGCCGAGCACATCGCCCAGGCCGGCAGAGCCGGCGAACACCCCGTGCTGGACATGACCGAGCTGTACCTCGCCTGCGCCGCCGCGGTGCGCGCCGTCGACCGGGCGACCGGGATCCTCGCCTTCTCCGGCCGCGCCCTGCCCGTCGTACAGCCCCGGCCGCACGTACGGGAGGCGTTGCGCGCGGCGGGGCTGCCGGGTGTGCGGGCCCACGCCACGATGGCGTCCGCCCTGAACTCCCTGCAGGAACCGCTGGAGGCCGCGCGACGCGCGAGTTTGCGGCCCGACGGCACCACCTGGTGAGAACACCGGCCGGCCCACCGGCGCGGTGGATGGCGCGATCGCGGGTCGGACACCTACCGTGCACAGTGGTCAGGAAGAGGCCCCTCGAGTCTTGTGCGACGTCTGATCCCGGTGATGCCATGAAACCCTCTTCCGACCCGCCCCCCGCCCCGGCCCCGCTCGTCATCGAGTCGTCCGTGGTGGAGGGACTGCCCGCAGAGGGAGCGCTGCTGCTGCGCATGTCGGGCAGCCTCGACGCCGCGGGAGCCGAGGCCTGGTCGGCGGAGCTGCGCGGCCACCTCGAGAAGGCGGACCGGGCGGGCCTGCGGCCCGTCCTCGACATGGCCCATGTGCAGCTCGGCGGCGCCGCCGTGCTGCACACGCTCAGCGAGACGACCCGCTCGCGCACCGGACGCCCGGACCTGATCATCGTCCGCGCGCGGCCCGGTGTGCGCGAGGCGGTGCACCTGGCCCGCCTGAACGGCGTCCGGCTCTACGCCACCCTCGAGGAGGCGCTACGGGAGCTCGCCCGCACCGCCTCCCGCGTGGAGGACCTGCCCGCCTGGCGGTCGCAGATGGCGGATCCGCTGCGGCCCAGTTACGAGGATCTGCGCAAGGAGGTGCGCGCGCTGCGCGCCCGGGTGCGCACCGCGCCGGTCATCGGCATGGCGCAGGGCGTGCTCATGGTCCGCTACGGCCTGCCCGACTCGGGCAGCGCCTTCCGGGTGCTGCGCGACGTCTCGCAGCGGTTCAACGTGCCGCTGCGCGTCCTCGTCTCCGCGGTGGTGGTGGCCCGGCCCCCGGACGGCGAGGTGTGGTTCCCGGGCCGGCGCTCCCTGCCCGTGCCGCAGCTGCGGATCCTGGCCCGCGACGGCCGGGACCCCCGCTACCGCCGGCAGATGATCGACGCCGTGCTGCACGAGGCGCTGGCCATCGGGCGGGCGCCGGCCGGGTACGTGCGCTTCGTCGACCCGGCCGCGAACACGCTGATGCTGGAGACCCACTACGGCTGCGTGGACACGTTCGTGGACCATCTCGTGCGCGGCCGGGACGAGGGCACGGCCGACGCGGTGGCCCGGCTGCGCGGACGCCGGGTGAGCGTGCCCGACGTCGCCGCCGACGCGCTGCTCTGCGAGGAGTTCCGGCGCGTCCTGCTGACCACGGGCACCGGTGCCCTGCAGAGCGTGCCCGTGCTGTCCTCGGCCGGCTCCTGCACCGGTGTGATCACCCTGCACTGGCCCGACGCCGGGCACCGGCCGACCGCCGCCCAGGCCGAGGCCCTCGGCCTGCTGGCCTGCGACACGGCGGCCTGGCTGAGCTGGTACCACCGTTCGGTGCTCCTCGACGCCCTGGAACACCTCCACCGGGCGGCGAGCGGTTCCGCCTCCTCGCCGGCCGTGCCGGGTGCGGGTGAACCGCGACGCCCTGGGAACCCGGAACAGGCATGCACCCCGCACCATCCGGAGGGAGTCCGGCGCATGTCCAATCCGCAGCAGCCCGAACAGCGGCGCAGTGACAAGGGAGGCGCCACCCCGCAGGACACCGGCGAGCGGAAGGCCCGCGAGGCGGCCGACCGGAGCGCCCGCCCGCACGGCTCGGACAAGGGCGAGAAGGGCGGCGGCAAGGGCGGTGGCGTACCTCCGTCCCAGCGCCCCGACCACCCCTGACAACGGCCTTTTCCTTACCCCCGACCCCGGCGGCCGCCTTGAGCGCCCGCCGGGGTCCGGACGCGTCCCGCCCGGAAGACACGCCGGTCCGGCCAACCGGACCCGCCTGCCGTAGCCCCGCGTGCACGAGCACCGGGCCGATTGCCGCGTTCAGGAGGCCCCCGCGCCGCCGCCCCGCGTCGCGTTCGCGTTCCGAGCGCTACGCTCCCCGGTATGCGGATCTCCGTCTCCTCCGACATGGACGAACCCGTGGCCCGTCTCCTGGTCGCCGAGTTGCAGCGCCGTGGCCATGAGGTGCGGGCGTACGGCGCGCTGCGGCCGGGCGCCGACGCGCAGTGGGCGGTCTGCTCGGAGGCGGCTGCCCGGGACGTCGCCGAGGGCGCCGCCGATCAGGCCGTGGTGTGCTGCTGGACCGGCACGGGCGCGTCCATCGCGGCCAACAAGGTGCCCGGCGTACGCGCGGCGCTGTGCACGGACGCCGTCACCTCGGACGGCGCGCGCCGCTGGAACGACGCCAACGTCCTCGCGCTGAGCCTGCGCCTGACCTCCGAACCGCTGCTGAAGGAGATCCTCGACGCCTGGTTCGCGGCGGAACCCAGCCAGGACCCCGAGGACCGGCAGAACGTGGCCCGCGTCGGCCGCCTGGACGCCGCCCGGCAGGATTCCTAGAGGCGTACGGCGGTCCGGCGCGGGCCGGGCCGGCGGGCCGACCCCGTGTCCGGGGCCGGGATTCAGTGGGCGCCCAGTCCGCCGCCGCCGAACGAGCCGCTGGAACCCCGGCTCCAGCGCGGACGATCCTTCGACTCGCTCGGCTTGGAGTCCATGTTGCTCAGTTCGTACGGGGTGAGCGGACGGCCGCCCTCGGGGGTCTGGGGGACCTCCTGGGACTCCCTGTTCTGCCGGACTTCGCGCACCGGGCCGTCCGGCGGCAGCTTGGGCTGTTCCTCGGGCCGGGGCCGAGGAGACTCGCGGTACTTGACGCGGGAGTTCATCCAGAAGCCGCCGGCGAGCAGCGCCAGGACGCCCATGGCCACGATGAACAGGACGAGGCTCATCAGGCCGCTCGCTGCGGCCAGCTGCATCGATGCGGTATTCATAGGACAGGCATACCCCGCCCATAACCGGACGAACCGGACGCAATGCGTGACGGCGGCGTACGTACGGCGATCCCGGGCCCACGGCGCCCGGCGACCCGGTGCCCCACGCCACCCCGTGTGCGCCGGCACGGGTGTCCCTGCGTCCGTAGGGTGGTTTGCGGTCCCGTGCCCCGGCTACCCGCACCATGTGACATCGCCCACTTCGCAGCAGCTGTACCGGTTCCTGGAAGACCGCTTCGCCTGTGCGCAGGCGTGCACCGAGTGCGCCAGGGCCTGTGCGGTGCGCGCGAGCCTGGTCGACCCGGACGGCACCGAGCGCCAGGAGCGGCTGCGCAGGCTGGGCATCATGTGCGCCGAGGTGTGCGACTCCACGTGCCGCATCCTGTGTGAGGAGAACCGGCAGGACGAGGACGAGATCCGGGTCCGGCTGGAGTGGTGCCGCTCCGCCTGCCTGGAGTGCGCCCGCGCCTTCGACGACCAGCCCGGCGCCGAGTCGGCCGCAGCCACCTGCAGGGACTGCGCCGGCGCCTGCTCGGAGTTCCTGCAGAGCCTCATGTGACCTTCCCGCGGGGATCCGGGAATTCCTACCCCCCTCATTCCCTATTTCTGGAACACGTTCTACGGTGTGCGCCGTCAGGACCACCCTGGGGGAGCCTGGAGGCGCCGTGCACCTCGACCACACGCCCGAGCAGCAGCGACTGCGCGCCGAACTGCGCGCCTACTTCGCGGAACTGGTCCCGGACAACGCCTACGCCCGGTACGCCGACCCGGCCGCGCAGAAGCGGTTCTACCGGGACACCATCCGCCGGCTCGGCACCGACGGCTGGCTCGGCGTCGGCTGGCCCAAGGAGTACGGCGGACGCGGCATGACGGCGATGGAGCAGTTCATCTTCTTCGACGAGGCCGCGCAGGCCGGCGTACCGCTGCCGCTGATGGCGCTCAACACGGTCGGCCCGACGCTCATGCGGTTCGGCACCGAGGAGCAGAAGGCCTACTTCCTGCCCCGCATCCTCTCCGGCGAGATCGACTTCGCCATCGGCTACAGCGAACCGGACGCCGGCACCGACCTCGCCTCCCTGAAGACCAGAGCCGTACGAGAGGGCGACGAGTACGTCGTCGACGGCCAGAAGATCTGGACGACGAACGGAGACACCGCGGACTGGGTGTGGCTCGCCGTGCGCACCGACCCCGCCGCCCCGCCGCACAAGGGCATCACCATGCTGCTGGTGCCGACCTCCGACCCGGGCTACTCCTGCACACTCATCACCACGCTCGCCTCCCACGACACCACCGCCAGCTACTACGAGAACATCCGTGTCCCGGTCTCCCGCCGCGTCGGCGAGGAGAACCAGGGCTGGCTGCTGATCACCAACCAGCTCAACCACGAACGCGTGACGCTCGCCGCGCACGGCACCATGGCCGTCCGCGCCCTGCACGACGTCCAGCGCTGGGCGACGGAGACGAAACTCGCCGACGGCCGCCGCGTGGTCGATCTGGGCTGGGTGCGCCGGCTGCTCGCCCGCACGCACACCCGGCTCGACGCGCTGAAACTCCTGAACTGGCAGATGGTCACGGCCGTCCAGGACGGCACGCTCACCCCGCAGGACGCCTCCGCCGTCAAGGTCTACGGCTCCGAGGCCCGCCGCGACGCCTACGCCTGGCTCATGGAGATCGTCGGGGCCGCGGCACCGCTGAAGGAGGGCTCGGCGGGTGCCGTCCTGCACGGGGAACTGGAGCGCGGCTACCGCTCGGCGGTCATCTTCACCTTCGGCGGCGGCAACAACGAGATCCAGCGCGAGATCATCTCGTGGATCGGCCTGGGGATGCCGAGGGTGCGGCGCTAGCCTGCTTCCGGGCCCGGGCGAGACCCGGACCGATCTGGGCAGGCACTCACCGCACAGCGGTGCCTCATGCGCGCGGCCGGTGCAGCGGAATGCCAGCGCTGGTCGGCAAAGGCGCAGGTCGGCGGCGATAGGAGGTGACAACCGATGGCTGTGGTCACACCTGCGGGCATGGGTGATCCCGGGCTGTTCACGCCGAACTCCGTGACCTGGCAGATGCACGGTGACCCCATGATGTGGGTCGCCGGTGTCCGCGCGCTCTACCTCCAGGCCCTGCATCCGCGCGCGGTCCGCGGGGTCATGCAGAACTCCGACTTCCGGCGCGACGCCTGGGGCCGGCTGATGCGCACCGCCGACTTCGTCGGCACGACGACGTACGGCACCACCGAGGCCGCCGAGCGGGTCGGCGCGCGCGTGCGGAAGATCCACCGCATGCTGACGGCCACCGACCCGGGCACCGGCGAGCGCTACGGCGTCGACGAGCCCGAGCTGCTGCTGTGGGTGCACTGCGCGGAGATCGACTCCTATCTGCACGTGCTGCGCCGTTCCGGTTTCCCGCTCACCGACACCCAGGCCGACCGGTACATAGCCGAACACCGGGTCAGCGCGCGCCTGGTGGGCCTGGGCCCGGAGACCGTACCGGCGAGCCGGGCCGAACTCGCCGCGTACTTCGCCAAGGTGCGCCCGCGGCTGGCGGCCGGACCCGAGGCGCGCGAGGTGGACGACTTCCTGCGCCGCCCGCCGACGCACCCCCTCCTCGTCCCGGCGCGCGAGGTGCTGTGGCGGCGCGTGGCGCAGTTGGCGTACGCCGCTCTGCCGCCGTACGCCCACGAGCTGTACGGCAGACCGGCCCCCGCACCCGCCGTCGTCACCCGCCGGTTGCGGGCCACGGGCGCGCTGCTGCGGCGTGTTCCGGCACGTGTGCGCTGGCAACTGCCGCCCAGACACATCCTGCGGGCCATGGCGAGGCTCGGGCCGGACGCGCGTCCGGCACCGTACAAAGTCGGACGATAAGCCGCCATACTGGACGAGCAGGGGGTGTGGCGCGGATCGGGCCGGTGCGACACGGCCGGGTGCGGTGCGCGGCGGCCCACCGGCGGCGGGGCGGGCGGCGACGGGGGCGGCGGATCGCTATGGGGGAGAACAGGCTGGTTCAGGGCCGGTACCGGCTGCTCGACCTGATCGGGCGGGGCGGGATGGGTGAGGTGTGGCGGGCCCGGGACGAGTCCCTCGGCCGGCAGGTCGCGGTGAAGTGCCTCAAGCCGCTCGGCCCGTGCCACGACCCGTCCCTCACCCGCGCCCTGCGGGAGCGGTTCCGCCGCGAGGCCCGGGTGGCCGCCGCCCTCTCGCACCGCGGGGTGACCGTCGTCCACGACTTCGGCGAGTCCGACGGAGTCCCCTACCTGGTGATGGAGCTGCTGGAGGGCCGCGACCTGAGCCGGCTGCTGGAGGACAACAAAGGTCATCCGCTGCCCGTGGACGACGTGGCGGACATCGCCGCCCAGGTCGCCGCCGCCCTCGCCTACACCCACCAACACGGCGTCGTCCACCGGGACTTGAAGCCGGCCAACATCGTGCGGCTGGCCGACGGCGCCGTGAAGATCTGCGACTTCGGCATCGCCCGCCTCGGCCACGACATCGGCTTCACCGCCGCCCGGCTCACCGGCACCGGAGTCGCCCTGGGCACCCCGCACTACATGTCCCCGGAGCAGATCGGCGGAGATGAGGTCGACCAGCGCAGTGACCTGTACTCACTGGGCTGCGTGCTGTACGAAATCACCACCGGGGCACCGCCGTTCGACCTGGAGGACCCCTGGGCGATCCTCATCGGCCACCGCGACACCCCGCCCCGCCCCCCACGCGAACAACGCCCCGAGCTGCCCGGCCACCTGGAGCGGATCATCCTCGACCTGCTGGCCAAACGGCCCGAGGAACGGCCGTACGACGCAGGGGAGTTGCTCGCCCGGATCCGGGGCGGGCGTACAACGGCCGCTCCCCTTACGGCCGTAGCACCCGCGCCCCCGGACGCCCGGCGCGAACTCCGCCTCCCGCCGTGGACCCGAGGCATGACCACCGGACACAAGGCGCTGGGGCCTGGGCCCGGCGCACTGCCCCCGGACCCGGGGGCGGCCCTGTCGGACCGGTGGCCCGCAGCGCTCCGAGGGGCCGCGGGGCTGTATCCGGCAGACGACTGCCGTCGCGTGGGCGCGCCGAGCCACGACGGACCTGCGGACGTCCGGCGCCCGGCACTGCCACCTCCCGCGGAGCGCACCGCACGCCCCGCGGAGCGCACCGCGCTGCCCGGCCCCGATCACCCCGATGCCCTGGCCGGCCGCTACGAAACCGCCTTCGCCCTGCTGCGCGCCGGCCGGGTCGCAGAAGCGCTGGCCGCCTACACGGACCTCGCGGAGACCAGAGCCCGCGTTCTCGGCACCGACCATCCCGACACCCTCGCCGCCCGCCAGGAGACCGCCTATGCGCTGGGACGGCTGGGCCGCCACTTCGAGGCACACCAGGTGTACGCGGAGGTGCTGACCGCCCGCGTGCGCGTCATGGGCCCCGACCACCCCGACACCCTGCGCTGCCGCCACAACCTCGCCTGCACCCTCGGCCGGCTCGGCCGCCTCGACGACGCCTGCCGTACGGCCCGGGAGGTGGCCGCCGCCCGGGCCCGGGTGCTCGGTCCCGACCACCCCGACACCCTGGTCTCGCGCTGCGAGGTCGCCTACGCCGAGGGCCAGTCGGGCCGCTGGGAGGAGGCGCTGCACATCTACCGCGAGGTCGCCGGGGCCAGAGCAGGCGTCCTCGGCGCCGACCACCCCGACACGCTCGCCGCCCGCTACGAGACCGCCCTCAGCCTCGGCCGCCTCGGCCGCAGCGCGGACGCCCTGCGTGTGTACCGCGAGCTGATCGGAGACCGCACCCGCGTCCAGGGCCCCACCCACCCCGAGACCCTGCGCGCCCGGCACGGCCTCGGGGTCAACCTCGGCCGGCTCGGGTGCTGGGAGGACGCCCTGACCGAGGCCCGCGACGTGTGCCTGCTCCGCGAACAGACCCTGGGGCCCGCACACACCGACACGCTCGTCAGCCGCCGCGAGGTCGCGGTCGCCCTGGGCTGGCTGGGCCGCTGGGCGGAGGCCCTCTCGGAGTACCGGCGGATCACCGCGACCCGCGAGCAGATCCTCGGCCCGGACCACCCCGACACCCTCGCCGGCCGCAACGACGAGGCGCACTGCCTCGAACGCCTGGGCCGCGGCGTCGAAGCGGTGGAGCTGTACCGGAGGGTCGCCGTACTGAGCCGGCGGCGGGCCTCTGGCGGGCGGTGACGGCGGAGCGTCCCAGCCGTCCCCGTACTGCCCTTGCTGCCCTTGCTGCCCTTGGCATGTGCCAGAGGTATCTCCCCTATTTGGCGGTGCCGGCGGCCGTCCCCGCCCTGAGATGGTGAGGCCAGTCCCCGGTGGAGCGAGCCCCGGTGACCGGCCACTCGGCCACCGGTGGAATCCCACCCTCACAGAGGTCGCGCCCGCGCCGGTTCCACACATCGGCGCTGCTGCCGCCCGCACAGCTTTCAGGAGTCAACCGTGCGTGTCATGATCCACCTGCGCCCCCAGCCCGATGTCGTCGCAGCCGTCATCGATCCGAGCGAGACCACCACCGCCGCCGATGTCGCCGGTGAGATCCCCGGAGTCGCGCTCGACCCGGACTTCGAGCCGGTACCGGTGCCCCGGCCGCAGCCCGCGGCCCCGGGCGTGGACCCCTTCTCGCTGGAGTCCGCCACCTTCTCCATGGCCCCCGAGCACGCCGGTGTCCTCGTGCGCGGCGCGATCCAGGACTACGACGTGGCCAGCCGCTACGCGATGCTGTCTGCGGCCCGTCCGGACATCGTCGGCATCTTCTCCGACCCGGTCATCCAGACGCTGCCGACTTGCGGCAGCGACGGCCCGGTCGGGGACTGGCACGACATCCGCAGCAAGCTGACCGACCACCTGAAGTCGGAGGGCATGGACGGCGAAGGCGTCGCCCTCGCCATCCTCGACACCGGCATCAACGTCGCCCACGTGTCCCAGGTCCTGGGGGAGCAGGTGACCGTCGACGAGATGCGGAGCTGGAAGCCCGCGGGGGTCACCGGGAACTTCGGCCAGTTCCCGGTCGCCCACGGCTCGATGTGTGCCTTCGACACCAGGATCACCGCCCCCAGGGCCACCCTCCTGGACCTCCCCATCCTGCGCCCGAAGCCCCTGCTCGCGCTGCTCACGGACGCCGTGGCGGCCTTCGCCCACCTGCGGACCGTCCTGGACGCGATGCCGCAGGACAGGCGCGCGCTGGTGGTCAACAACAGCTGGGGCTCCTTCGACCCCCGCGGGGACTTCCCGCCGGGCCACCCGGGCAACTACTCCGACAACCCCGCGCACCCCTTCAACCTGGCCGTCAGCGCCCTGGAACAGGCGGGCGCGGACATCCTCTTCGCGGCCGGCAACTGTGGACGGGAGTGTCCCGACATCCGCTGCGCCTGGCCCGACCGGCCCATCAACGGCGCCAACTCGCACCCCCGTGTGCTGTCCATCGGCGCCGTCGACCTCCGCGGCGCCCGCGTGGGCTACTCCTCCCAGGGCCCCGGGCGGCTCAGCCGGCGCAAGCCGGACGTCTGCACGTACACCCACTTCGCGGGATCGAAGGCGTTCGGGGAGAACGAGCCCGATTCCGGGACCTCCGCGTCCTGTCCCGTCGCGTCCGGTGTGGTGGCCGCGGTGCGCTCCCAGCTGCCCGTCGCCGAGCTGTCCCCGGCCGAGCTGCGCACTCTGCTGCGCCGTACGGCGGACGACCTCGGGATGGCCGGTTTCGACTTCGACTACGGGTACGGCACGATTGACGCGGCCGCCATCGTCGAGGCGGCGCGCCGCCGCAGGAAGAACGGCCGTCATCGCTGAGGAGAGGGCATGACCCAGGGCCCCACCGTCCTCGTGACGGTGACACTGCCCGCCGGGGCGACGCTGCGGGACGCCCTGCGCCGGTACGGGCTCACTCCCGAGCAGGTCGACGAGACGTACGGACTCGTGTCCGTGGATCCGGCCCAGGGCCTCTACGCCCTGCTGGTCAGCGAGGAAGCGGCGGCGCACATCACCGGCTGTCCGGGGGTGTCGGGTCCCTTCGCCAATCCGCCCATCGAGCCGTACGGGCCGCCGCAGTCGGGACCCCGGCCGGGTGACCGCGAACGATGACCGACGCGGCGGGGGGGGGGGGGGGGGGGGGGGGGGGGGGGGGGGGGGGGGGGGGGGGGGGGGGAGGGGGGGGGGGGGGGGAAAAGAGAAAAGGGGTCGGC
>NZ_JBVJVY010000005.1:0-144009 GCF_055603265.1 Streptomyces sp. NPDC037288 | reverse complement strand
CCCCCACGCCCACCCCCCCCCCCCCCCCCCCCCCCCCCCCCCCCCCCCCCCCCCCCCTCCCCCCCCCCGCCCCCCCCCCCCCCCCCCCCCCGGGGCGGCCGGCCGCCGGGCGGCGAGGAGGACCACCGAAACGCGCTCTCGCCGACCGGGATCATCCCGTGTTACCAAGGACCATGTCTGCCAACGAGGGAACCCGCGCGTACGACGCCGTCATCGTCGGCGGCGGCCACAACGGCCTGGTCGCCGCCGCCTACCTGGCCCGCGCCGGCCGTTCGGTGCTGGTGCTGGAACGGCTGGACCACACCGGCGGCGCCGCCGTCTCCACCCGCCCCTTCGCCGGTGTCGACGCCCGGCTGTCGCGCTACTCCTACCTGGTCAGCCTGCTGCCGCAGAAGATCGTGCGCGACCTCTCACTGGACTTCCGCGTCCGCTCCCGCACCATCTCGTCCTACACCCCCACGGAGCGGGACGGCCGGCCCACCGGACTCCTCGTCGGCGGCGGCGAGCCGCGCACCAGGGAGGCCTTCGCCCGGCTGACCGGCGGCGACCGCGAGTACACGGCATGGCAGCGCTTCTACGGCATGACCACGCGCGTCGCCGAGCGCGTCTTCCCGACCCTCACCGAGCCCCTGCCCACCCGCGAGGAACTGTGCCGCCGCATCGACGACGAGACCGCCTGGCGGACCCTGTTCGAGGAGCCGATCGGCGTCGCCGTCGAGGAGAACTTCGAGGACGACCTCGTGCGGGGAGTCGTCCTCACCGACGCCCTCATCGGCACCTTCGCCGACGCCCACGATCCCTCCCTGGCCCAGAACCGCTGCTTCCTCTACCACGTCATCGGCGGCGGCACCGGTGCCTGGGACGTGCCCGTCGGCGGCATGGGCGCCCTCACCGACGCCCTGGCCGCCGCGGCCCGCTCGGCGGGCGCGGTCATCGCGACCGGGCACGAGGCGGTCCGGATCGCCACCGACGGACACACCGCCGAGGTCACCTACCGCACGGCCGACGGCGAGGGCGTCGCCGCCGCCCGGCACGTCCTGGTGAACGCCTCCCCTCAGGATTTGGCCACGCTCACCGGCGGGGCGGCGACCGAACCCGCCGAGGGCGCCCAGCTCAAGGTCAACATGCTGCTCACCCGGCTGCCCAAGCTGCGCGACCCGGCCGCCGACCCGCGCGAAGCCTTCGCCGGCACGTTCCACATCGCCGAGGGCTACGCGCAGCTCGCCACCGCCCACACCCAGGCCGCCGCCGGTGAACTCCCCGCCGTCCCGCCCTCGGAGATCTACTGCCACTCCCTGACCGATCCCACCATCCTCGGCCCCGACCTCGCCGCGCGCGGCTACCAGACACTCACCCTGTTCGGCCTGCACACCCCGGCCCGGCTCTTCGACCGGGACAACGACGGCGTACGCGAGGAACTGCTCAAGGCCACCCTCGCCCAGCTCGACGCCCACCTCGCCGAACCCCTCGACGACTGCCTGGCCACCGACGCCGAAGGCCGCCCCTGTATCGAGGCGAAGACCCCGCTCGACCTCGAACGGGACCTGCGACTGCCCGGCGGCAACATCTTCCACCGCGCCCTGTCCTGGCCCTACGCCCAGCAGGAGACGGGCCGTTGGGGCGTGGAGACCCGGCACCCGAACGTCCTGCTGTGCGGCGCGGGCGCGGTGCGCGGGGGAGGGGTGAGCGGCGTACCGGGACACAACGCGGCGATGGCGGTGCTGGAGGCCACCGCGTAAAACGGCGGACGCGACGAACACGGCGGACGCGGCGGACGAAGCGGCCAAAGTAATCTGACGGGACGTCAGAAAAGGTCTTCCGTCGTCCGGCCGGCTGCGGCATCCTGCGCCCATGCAGACGGAGCTGAGCAGGAAACTGGGAGTCGAGCACGCCGTCTTCGGCTTCACGCCGTTCCCCGCCGTCGCCGCGGCCATCAGCCGGGCGGGCGGCTTCGGGGTGCTCGGCGCGGTCCGCTACACCGCCCCCGACGACCTCAAACGCGACCTCGACTGGCTCGACGCACACACTGGCGGCCGGCCCTACGGGCTGGACGTCGTCATGCCCGCCAGGAAGATCGAGGCCCCGAAAGACCAAACACTGACCGAGGCGGACGTCGAGGCCATGATCCCCGAGGGCCACCGGCGGTTCGTGCGCGAGACCCTCGCCCGGTACGGCGTCCCCGAGCTGGCCGACGGGGAGGCGTCCGGGTGGCGCATCACGGGTTGGATGGAGCAGGTCGCCCGCACCCAGCTCGACGTCGCCTTCGACTATCCGATCCGGCTCCTCGCCAACGCCCTCGGCTCCCCGCCCGCCGACGTCGTCGCCCGAGCCCACGACCGGGACATCCTGGTGGCCGCGCTCGCGGGCAGCGCCCGGCACGCCCGCAAGCACCAGGAGGCGGGCATCGACATCGTCGTCGCCCAGGGCTACGAGGCCGGCGGCCACACCGGCGAGATCGCCACCATGGTGCTCACCCCCGAGGTCGTGGAAGCCGTCGACCCCCTGCCCGTGCTCGCCGCGGGAGGCATCGGCAGCGGACAACAGGTGGCCGCCGCCCTCACACTCGGCGCCCAAGGAGTGTGGCTGGGCTCGATATGGCTGACCACCACAGAGGCGGACCTGCACTCGGCCGCCCTGACCCGCAAGCTCCTCGCCGCCGGCTCCGGCGACACCGTCCGCTCCCGTGCCCTGACGGGCAAGCCCGCACGGCAGCTCCGTACCGAGTGGACCGACGCCTGGGACGACCCGTCCGGACCCGGCACCCTGCCCATGCCGCTGCAGGGCCTGCTGGTCGCCGAGGCGGTCTCCCGTATCCAGAAGTACGAGGTCGAACCGCTGCTCGGCACCCCGGTCGGCCAGATCGTCGGCCGGATGAGCGGCGAACGCAGCGTCAAGGCCGTCTTCGACGACCTCACCCGCGGCTTCGAGGAGGCCGTGGACCGCATCAACCGCATCGCCGGAAGGAGCGGCCAGTCGTGAGCACACCCACTGCCGGATTCTGGGCCCAGGCCGCCCAGCACCCCGACCGCACCGTCCTGGTCGACCCCGACGGCGAGGAGTGGACCGCCGGACGTCTGCACTCCGCCGCCAACCGGCTCGTCCACGGGCTGCGCGCGGCCGGCCTGGAGCGCGGCGACGCCTTCGCCGTCGTCCTGCCCAACGGCGTCGAGTTCCTCACCGCCTACCTGGCCGCGACCCAGGCCGGCCTCTACCTGGTCCCGGTCAACCACCACCTCGTCGGCCCGGAGATCGCCTGGATCGTCGCAGACTCCGGCGCCAGGGTGCTCATCGCCCACGAGCGGTTCGCCGACGCGGCGCGCCGGGCCGCCGACGAGGCGGGGCTGCCGGCCACGCACCGGTACGGCGTCGGCGCGGTCGACGGCTTCCGGCCGTACGCCGAACTCCTCGACGGACAGCCGCAGTCGGCCCCCTCCGGCCGCGAACTCGGCTGGGTCATGAACTACACGTCCGGTACCACGGGACGCCCGCGCGGCATCCGCCGCCCGCTGCCCGGCAAACCGCCCGAGGAGGCCTACCTGGGCGGCTTCCTCGGAATCTTCGGCATCAAGCCGTTCGACGACAACGTCCACCTGGTCTGCTCGCCGCTCTACCACACGGCCGTCCTGCAGTTCGCGGGAGCGTCCCTGCACATCGGCCACCGTCTGGTGCTGATGGACAAGTGGACACCCGAGGAGATGCTCCGCCGCATCGACACCCACCGCTGCACCCACACCCATATGGTCCCCACCCAGTTCCACCGCCTGCTGGCCCTCCCGGACCAGGTGAAGGCCCGCTACGACGTCTCGTCCATGCGGCACGCCGTCCATGGCGCCGCTCCCTGCCCCGACCACGTCAAGAGGGCCATGATCGACTGGTGGGGACACTGCGTGGAGGAGTACTACGCGGCCAGCGAGGGCGGCGGCGCCTTCGCCACCGCCGAGGACTGGCTGAAGAAACCCGGCACCGTCGGCAAGGCCTGGCCCATCAGCGAACTCGCGGTGTTCGACGACGACGGCAACCGGCTCCCGCCCGGCCGACTCGGCACCGTCTACATGAAGATGAGCACCGGCGGCTTCTCGTACCACAAGGACGAGACCAAGACCCGCAAGAACCGCATCGGCGACTTCTTCACCGTCGGCGACCTCGGCTACCTCGACGAGGACGGCTGTCTCTTCCTGCGCGACCGGAAGATCGACATGATCATCTCCGGCGGGGTCAACATCTACCCCGCCGAGATCGAGTCCGTGCTGCTCTCCCATCCGGCCGTCGCCGACGCCGCCGCCTTCGGCATCCCGCACGACGACTGGGGTGAGGAGGTCAAGGCCGTGGTCGAGCCGGCCCCCGGACACGACCCCGGCCCGGATCTGGCCGCGTCCCTCCTCGACCACTGCGCCGAGCGGCTCGCCGGTTACAAGCGGCCCAGGAGCGTCGACTTCGTCACCGAGATGCCCCGCGACCCCAACGGCAAGCTGTACAAGCGGCGGCTGCGCGACCCGTACTGGGAGGGGCGCACGCGGCCGGTGTGACCGCGGCCCGGCGCGAAGCCGGGACGCACGGCCTCAAGGGTGGTGGTGAGGACAGCTCGCCAGGAACCCGGCGAGACCGGCGGCATCGGTGCCGATCTTGCGGTAGACGCTGGACAGCAACTGCCGCACGCCCTGCTCGGTCAAGCGCAGTTCCTTGGCGATCACGGCTACCGGGTGCCCCTGGGCGGTCAGTTCGGCGGTACGGCGTTCCCGGGCGGTCAGGGTGTCCGCCTGGACGTAACGCAACGGCAGCGGGCGCAGACCGGCCGCCGAGAGTTCTGCCCTGGCCCGGGCGGCGAGTCCCTCGGCTCCGCAGTGGACGGCGCCCTCCAGGCCCTGGTAGAGCCGGTCGGCGGCCTCCTGCAGCCGCCCGTTGCGGGACAGCGCGGCGCCGTGACCGATCTGGGCGCGGGCGAGTTCGTAGGCGGCGGGTGACTGCTCCAGGTGGTCGACGGCCTGCGCGTACAGATCGAGTGCCGCCGTCCCGCCGGTCACCTCGGCGAGGGTGTGCAGGGCCTGGCCGACGATGGAGGCGGCACCGAAGTCCCGGGCGCGGCGGACGGCGTCCTTGGCGTGGGCGATCGCCGCGTCCGGGGCGGCGGGGGCGAGCGCGCTGGCGAGCCGTAGCTGCCACGGACACCAGGCCGGGTTGCGCCAGGCCCGTCCGTCCAGCCAGTTCCCGACCGCCAACAGCAGCTCCGCTGCTTCCGCGTGCCGCCCCTCCGCCAGGAGGAGTTCCGCGTACACGGTGCGCGGGTCGGGATAGATGACGGCGTTCGGAGTCATCTCACCGAAGTGGTGGTCGTCGGCGAGTGCGCGGGCCTCGATGACCCGCCCGCGAGCCAGCAGCGTCTGGATCAGGACGCTGACGCCGTACCACTGGGCGGCCACGACCCCTTCCACCTTGTCGGCGATGCGCAGGCCCTCCCGGACCAGGTCCTCGGCTTCGGCCAGGCAACCGCGGTGGTAGCGGACGTAACCGGCGATGGTCTGGCCGAAGGCCAGGTGAGAGCCGTGCCAGCCCTTGCCCGCGCACTCGGCGATCCCCTTCTCGAACAACTCCTCGGCCCGTCGCGGCTGGTCTGCGTACATGAACACCAGGGCGACCGAGAGGGGCACCTCGAAGCCCCGGTTCTCGTCGGTCCAGCTCATGCCGCCGCGCAGGGACTTCTCGGCATAGGCCAGGGCGGTCTGCCGCGGTTCGCCGCGCAGGACGGCATCCCAGGCCCGCAGCCCCAGGATGTAGCGCTCCTCCAGCCTGCGACCGGGCAGTTGCTCGGCGAGGCGCGTCAGGGTCCGGGAGCGGGCGGGCGAGTCGGGATCGTCGGCGCGCATCGTGCTCCAGACGAACTGGTCGGCCTGCATCCGCAGTTTGACGCGCGGATTCGTGGCCTGCCGCACCTCCTCGGCGGCCACGGTCACGGCCTCGGCCATCCGGTCCGTGTGGGCCAGCGCTGTGGTCAGCCGATAGACGATGGAGGCGCGCAGATCGGGGTCGACGTCGGGCTCGGCCAGCGCCTGGCGGAGATGCCGCACCGTGGCCGTGGGCTCGATCAGGAACGTGGCGCACGCGAGTTCGTGCAGGACCCTGGCACGGTCCTCGGGGAGGGGCGGCTCCTGCAGCGCGCGGGTCAGCAGACGCCGGGCGGCCTCGGTGGCCCCGGCGCGAAGGTACTCGCGAGCGGCCTCGCGCAGACATTCGACCGTCTGGGGGCTGCCCTCGCAGGGCACCTCCAGCAGATGCCGGGCGGCGGCGGTGGGGCCGTATCCCGCGGCCAGGACGGCGTCCGCGGCCGCATTGTGCAGACCGGCCCGGAAGCCGGTGCGAATGGACCGGTAGATCGTGGTGGCGATCAGCGGGTGGACGAACTCGAGCTCCCCCTCGGGGCCGTGGCCGTCGGTGAGGAACCGGGCCGCGCGCAGCTTCTGGGTCGCCTCGGCGGCGGCCTCGTCGCCGAGCACCGCGATGGTCGCGGCGAGCTGCGGTGAGAAGGGCGACCCCAGGACGGCCGCGGTGTGCGCGAAGCGGACGGTCGCCGTGTCGAGCTGTTCCAGACGCTCGATCAGTCCCGGGCCCTTGATCGCTGCGGCGAGCTCACGCATCGCGGGCAGGTCGTCCGCGGTGCCGCTCAGTTTCCGCTCGGCGAGCCCGATGGCGAGCTCCACCGCTTCGAAGGGGCTCCCGCCGGTGGCCGACCAGCATTCCTTGCAGAAGCCGTCCTCGGCCGTCTCACCGATTTCGCTCCTGATGATCTGCGCCACGCCCTCGGCGGTGAGCTGCGCCAGGTCGTGCGGGCGGTCCCCGTGATGTCCGACCAGGGTGCGCAGTTCGCCCGCGTCGGACGGCAGCTCCTCGGGCCGGTAGGCGACCACGATCAGCAGGGGAAGGTCATCGACCCGTGACGCGAAGGAATCGAGCCAGCTCAGGGATTCGGTGTCCGCCCAGTGCAGGTCGTCCAGGAGCAGGACAACGGGTGCCTTCTTCACGGTGAGGCGTGTCATGACCCAGTCAAGACCTTCGCGGACCCCGGTCAGGTCCGGCGCGGGGTCGCAGCCCCTGGCTTCAAGACCGAGCACGGCGGCGACGATGTCGTACCAGCTTCCCAGAAGGGTACGGAGTTCCGCCCCGTCCATCTTCGCCAGTGAGGGCTGCACCAGCTGGCGCACCACGCGCAACGCCGACCCCTGTTCCGTCTCGGCGCCCCTGCCCGACAGCACCGTGAATCCGTACGCCGCGGCCCGGTCACGTGCTTCCGTGATGAGTGCCGTCTTGCCCAGTCCGGCCGATCCGCGGAAGGTGAGCAGACCCCTGCGCCGCGCTCGGGGCATGCCGTCCGTGGTGCGTCGCAGCTCCCGGAACGCGGCATCGAGGGACTGCATTTCCCGTTGGCGCTCGATCAGCGTGCGCTGTTCCGTGACCGGTTGCCGGCGCTCCGTCGCCATGTGCCGTACCGCCTTCTGTCGTTCGCCCGGGGCAGCCGAGCGTACGCCTGGTCGCCGTGCGGCAGGTCGGATTGGGCACCATAGGGTGAATCATGAACTGAAGGTGGGATAATGTCCCCTCGCCGGGTATCAGGTCCGGATGGCCTACGGCATGGCGGGCACCGACGCCACATCCGCGTAGCGTGGCACCGTGCGGGACCAGTGGTAACACCCGCGGATCCAGCCGATCATGCCCTCCACGTAGCCGACGCCCGCCGGGCTCAACTCCGGTTCGACCCCGGCGTAGAGCTCCTGGAACTCCTTGATCGCGGCGTTGATCTCCCCGATGGCCAGGATGACGGCGGCCTGCAGAGAGCACCGGTGTTCGCGCCGGCGGGCGAGGGCCAGGTTGATCATTTCGCCCGTCCGCTGTTCCTTCACCGCGGAGAACAGATCGGCTGTCCATACCGCAACGTCGGCGGACAGCCGGCTCAGACGCCGTACGACGGGGTGGTGGAGTTCGGCAGGGGGCGGTTCGTGTGGCTGGGCGGCCTCGTACAGCGGGTAGAACGGCTCGACGCCGGCGGTCAGCGACCGTATGGAGGTGCAGTCTCCGGTCCGCAGGAGGAGGGGGTGGGCCTGGGCCACCGCTTCGTACAACAGGCCGTGGACGTATTCACGGCTCTTGTCGGCCCACCGCGCGGCCTGTGCGGGTGTGCACCGTTCCCGGACCTGCCGGTGGAGATCGGCCAGGGCTGCTCCGAGGGGAGTGGTGGGCGGCCGGCCGTCCCGCAGAATCGCGACGCTCTCGCACAGCATGGGCAGCAGACTGCCCGGGGAGAGCCGACCGATGTCCTCCGCTCGGTCGTCGAAGACGAACTGGTAGGCGATCTGATTGGCCACGATCTTGAGAAGGCCGGAATCCACGGTGGGGCTGGTATAAGAGGCGAGTTCGGCGGGGCGAGTGCGGGCGATCATCGCCGCCACACCTGGTTCGTCGGTCAGCCCCCACACGCTCAGCCATGCGTCGACGCCGGCCGCGGCTTCGGATTCACAGGGGTTGCTCCGGAACGGAAAGGGCATGTGGAGATTTGTCTCGATCAAGTCCCTGAGGTTGGAGACCGGAGGCCCCGCCGGCAGGCCGAGCGTGGTTTCCTCATGCGTTGTCGACAACGGGTTCACCTGCCATCCGGGAATCCGACGCGCCTGGTGTCGTACGTGAACGGGCTTCGCAGACCATGACCAGTGACCGCGGGCCCAGCGTGATCCCAGCGCGTGGTATCCGTGCGACATACCCGGGCAGATGGCGCAGGCGCCGCCGGCCGGCGATGGTCGCGAGTGCCAATGTGGCCTCCACCATGGCGAACTCGTCACCGAGGCATTTGCGGTTGCCCGCGGAGAACGGCATCATCGCGCGGCGCTGCTCGGCGGTGGGCCGCCCCGGCAGCCAGCGGCCGGGGTCGAAACGCTCCGGGTCGGGGAAGGACGAGGGATCGTGGTGCAGGAGGTAGGGGCTGTACAGAACGGTGGCTCCCTCGGGCAGACGGCACCCGGCGAGCTCGGTCTCCCTGGTGGTGACGCGGGTGAAGAGCCAGCCGGGCGACGAGTGGCGCAGCGTCTCGGATACGACGCACCTGGTGTAGACGAGGTGCGGCACATCGTCGGGACCGGGGCTCCGGCCTTCGGCGAGGACGGAGTCGAGTTCGTCGTGCAGCCGGCGCTCCGCCTCCGGATGGCGGGCCAGCAGGCTGAAGGCGCTGGCCAGGCACAGTGCCTGGGTCTCGACGCCCGTGAGCAGCAGCGTGATCAGATGGTCGTGGACCTCCTGGTCGGTGATCGCCGCTGCTCCGCCGTCACCGCGCGCGGCGGCCAGCAGCGTTCCCAGGACATCGTCGCGGTCGGCACCCCGGCGGCGTTCCGCGATCACCGCGTCGATGATCGCGTGCAGGCGGGCGAGGGCGCGCCGGTAGCGGCGGTTGGCGGGCGTGGGGAGGCGGAAGAGGGCGTCGATCGGGACGACGGTACGGACGAACAGGCCGCGGACGACGGCGGTGAGACAGTCCCGCACCTCGGCGGTCCTGGTGTCGTCCAGCGAGTCGGAGAGGAGGACCCGGCTGATCACGCGTGCCGTGAGAGTCATCATCGTCTCGGTGACGGGAACCGTCTGCCCCGTCGGCCACGCGTCGCACACCGACTCGGCCTCCTCGGTGATGAGGTCCGTGTAGCGGGCGACGTGGGAGGGGCGGAAGCCGGGCTGCAGCAGCGCCCGCTTGCTCCGGTGCGCCGGCTGGCGGCAGGTGACGAGACCGTCCCCCATCAGCTTCCCGAGCCTGTCGTACAGCGGGCCCCCCTTGTCGAAGGTGTGCGGATCCATGAGCACCTCGTGGGTCAGCTCCGGGTGGCACACCATCCAGGCGCGCTGCGGCCCCAGCCGTATTTCGACCAGATCCCCGTACGCGGGCAAAGAATTCAGAAACGCCAGCGGCCGACGGTAGAAGGCGATACCGTGGCCGAGGAGTGGGAATATGCCGGGAGCAGTACCTGTCCTCCACGTTGGTTTCTGTTCAGGCACAGCACGGCTCATGGGTACCTCCAGCCCGATGTGACATGAAATGTGCGAACTCGCTGGGGACTTCGCTCGAGAAATGTCCTGCCCAGGTTCGAGGGTGCTCGGTTTCAGGAAACCTTTCTCCAAAGGGGCGCACAGGAGCACGCGGAAGCAAAAAGTTGCACTCCGTGAGTGTCCGTTGATGCTTGACCTGCCTCGGCGACGCACCGAGGATCATGAGTCATGACGCAGGGACACGGCAGCACGGTCGACGGGGTGCTGCGCCGCAGCGCCCGGCGCACCCCGGCCCGCCTCGCGGTGGAGTACGGCGGACGCCGCTGGACGTACGAGGAACTCGACGACGCGGTCTCCCGCGCGGCCTCGGTACTCCTCGCGCAGGGCCTCACGCCCGGCGACCGGGTCGGCGCCTACGGCCACAACTCCGACGCCTACCTCATCGGCTTCCTCGCCTGCGCCCGCGCGGGCCTGGTCCATGTGCCGGTCAACCAGAACCTCGCCGGGGACGACCTGGCGTACCTCGTCGGCCAGTCCGGCAGCACCCTCGTGCTCGCCGACCCCGACCTCGCCGGCCGGCTCCCGGACGGGGCACGCGTGCTGCCGCTCCGGGACGCCGAGGGCTCGCTCCTCGCCCGGCTGGCCGGCACATCGCCGTACGACGGGCCCGAACCCCGCACCGAGGACCTGGTACAGCTGCTGTACACCTCCGGTACGACCGCCCTGCCCAAGGGCGCGATGATGACCCACCGGGCTCTGGTGCACGAGTACCTGAGCGCCATCACCGCCCTCGACCTGAGCGCCGGCGACCGGCCGGTGCACGCGCTGCCGCTGTACCACTCGGCGCAGATGCACGTGTTCCTGCTGCCGTACCTAGCGGTCGGCGCGACGAACATCATCCTGGACGCGCCGGACGGGGACCGGCTCTTCGATCTGGTCGAAGCTGGGCGCGTGGACAGCCTGTTCGCGCCGCCCACGGTGTGGATCGGCCTGGCGAACCGGCCCGACTTCGCCACCCGTGACCTCGGCGGCCTGCGCAAGGCCTACTACGGCGCGTCGATCATGCCCGTCCCGGTCCTGCGGCGGCTGCGCGAGCGCCTGCCGGGACTCGCCTTCTACAACTGCTTCGGGCAGAGCGAGATCGGCCCGCTGGCCACGGTGCTCGGCCCCGGCGAACACGAGGGCCGGCTGGACTCCTGCGGCCGTACCGTGCTGTTCGTGGACGCCCGGGTCGTGGACGACAACGGCGAGGACGTGCCCGACGGCACGCCCGGCGAGATCGTCTACCGCTCACCGCAGCTGTGCGAGGGCTACTGGGACAAGCCCGAGGAGACCGCCGAGGCCTTCCGGGACGGCTGGTTCCACTCCGGCGACCTCGCGGTGCGGGACGCCGACGGTTACCTCACGATCGTGGACCGGGTGAAGGACGTCATCAACTCCGGTGGTGTCCTGGTGGCTTCGCGCCAGGTCGAGGACGCGCTCTACACCCACGAGGCCGTCGCCGAGGCCGCCGTGATCGGTCTGCCCGACGAGCGGTGGATCGAGGCCGTGACGGCGGTCGTCGTCCCGCGCGGGGAGGTGACGGAGAGTCAGCTCGTCGAGCACGTGAAGGAGAAGCTCGCCTCCTTCAAGGCGCCCAAGCGGGTGCTGTTCGTGGCGGAGTTGCCGCGCAACGCCAGCGGGAAGATCCTCAAGCGCGAACTGCGGGACCGCTTCAGCGGCTAGCGGAGGCCGTCAGCGGGCCTTCGCCGGCAGCAGGGCGTCCGCCGTGCGTGAACGCGTCCCGCCCGAGCGCCTCCGGGATCCAGACGGCCCGCCGATTTCGAGGTACGTCGATGCGACCCCGCCCGCCGTCCGTCAGGCCAGGTCGAGGCCCTACCCGGCGTCCTTGGGCCGCAGGTCCACGATCCGCCGGATCTTGCCGACCGACCGCTCCAGCGACTCCGGTTCCACGATCTCCACGTCGACGGACACCCCGATCCCGTCCTTCACGGCCGCGACGATGGACCGGGCCGCCGCGTCCCGTGTCTCCGGACCCGCGTCCGGGCGGGCCTCGGCGCGGACGGTCAGCCGGTCCAGCCGGCCCTCCCTCGTCAGCCGGAGCTGGAAGTGGGGCGCCACGCCGGGCGTGCACAGCACGATCTCCTCGATCTGGGTCGGGAACAGGTTGACCCCGCGCAGGATCACCATGTCGTCACTGCGTCCGGTGATCCTCTCCATCCGCCGGAACGCCCGCGCCGTGCCGGGCAGCAGCCGGGTGAGGTCGCGGGTACGGTACCGGATGACCGGCATGGCCTCCTTGGTCAGCGAGGTGAACACCAGCTCACCCCGCTCGCCCTCCGGCAGGACCTCGCCCGTGATCGGATCGACCACCTCCGGATAGAAGTGGTCCTCCCACACGGTCAGCCCGTCCTTGGTCTCCACGCACTCCTGAGCCACACCCGGGCCGATCACCTCGGACAGGCCGTAGATGTCGACGGCGTCGATCGCGCACCGCTCCTCGATCTCGCGCCGCATCTGCTCGGTCCAGGGTTCGGCCCCGAAGATGCCCACGCGCAGCGAGGTGGCGCGCGGGTCCACGCCTTGCCGCTCGAACTCGTCCAGCAGCGTGAGCATGTAGGAGGGGGTCACCATGATGACGGCCGGCTCCAGGTCCCGGATCAGCTGCACCTGCCGGGCCGTCATGCCGCCGGAGGCCGGCACGACCGTGCAGCCCAGGCGCTCGGCGCCATAGTGGGCGCCCAGACCGCCGGTGAACAGCCCATAGCCGTACGCCACATGCACGAGGTCACCGGGCCGCCCGCCGGCCGCCCGGATCGACCGCGCCACCATGTCGGCCCACAGGGAAAGGTCGTTGTCCGTGTAGCCGACCACCGTGGGGCGCCCGGTGGTGCCGCTGGAGGCGTGCAGCCGGCGGATCCGCTCTCGCGGCACGGCGAACATGCCGTACGGGTAGTTCTCCCTGAGGTCGGCCTTGGTCGTGAACGGGAAACGGGCCAGATCGGCGAGGCAGCGGCAGTCCTCGGGGCGGACGCCGGCCTTGTCGAAGGACTCCCGGTAGAACGGCACGTTGTCGTAGGCGTGCCGCAGCGAGGTGCGCAGCCGCTCCAGCTGGAGCTTCCGCAGCTCCTCGGGTCCGAGCCGTTCGCCCGCGTCGCGCAGATCCGTCGCGTCCGCCATCGAGCCGTCTCCCTCGCGTCCTCACATTCCGGGCGACCGATCATTCGGTAGATCCGTCGGGGCCAGTAATTCAGGCCATGCGACTGGGGGCAAGAGGGCTGCGAGGATTTTCTGCACCAGCCGCGCGGACCGGGCACGGGGAGCTGCGACGGGCACCGGTGACCTTCCGCGTTGCGCCGCTCCGGGGCGGAACGACATGATCATGCCCATGCCGACCTTCACCACACCCGACGGGACCCGGCTCGCCTACCACCTGCGGGGCGGTGGTGAGCCTCTCGCCGTCCTGCCCGGCGGGCCCATGCGTGCCTCCGCCTACCTCGGCGACCTCGGCGGGCTGTCCGCGCACCGGCGCCTCGCCCTGCTGGACCTGCGGGGCACCGGTGACTCCGCGCTGCCGTCGGACCCGGCGACATACCGCTGCGACCGGATGGTCGAGGACGTGGAGGTATGGCGCGCACACATGGGTCTGGAGCACATGGACCTGCTCGCCCACTCGGCCGGCGCGGCCCTGGCCATGCTCTACGCGGCCCGCCATCCGCAGCGGATCCGGCGGCTGCTGCTCATCACACCCAACCCGTCCGCCCTGGGTCTGCGGGCGACCCCCGAGGACCGGCTGGCAGCGGCCCGGCTGCGTGCGGACGAGCCGTGGTTCGCTCAGGCGTTCCCCGCCTTCCGGGACTGGCTGGCGGGCGACGCGGACTTCGACGACGCGTTCCTGCCGTTCTTCCACGGCCGCTGGGACGACGCCGCCCGCGCGCACACCGACGACGAACTGGAGCAGACCAACGAGGAGGCGGCCGAGCGCTACTTCGCCGACGGTGCCTTCACGCCGGACGCGACCCGGACCGCCCTCGCCGCGCTGACCGCGCCGGCCCTCGTCCATGCCGGGGAACTCGACGGCGGTCCGCGCCCGAGCCTTGCCCGCCGTGCCGCCAAGGCCTTCGCGCGGGCCGAGCTCGCCGTCCAGCCCGGCGCCGGCCACTATCCCTGGCTGGACGACCCGGAGTGGTTCGTGCGGCGAACCCTCGCCTTCCTGGACGGGCCCGCGGGCGCCGCTCTGCCCTCGGCAGAGTAGGCGGCCGGGGACGGACGGGCCCGGTTAGCGTGTCCGGCATGGACACCGCGGCGCTGCACACCGTCGAGGCGAACGGCATCACCCTGGCCTGGCGGGCCTGGGGACCGGCGGACGCCCCGCCCGTCGTGCTGCTGCACGGCCGGGGCGCCGACGGCGGGGACTGGACGCACATCGCCGAGCGGCTCGCAACACCCCCGCGCCCCCGCCGGGTGTACGCCCCCGACCTGCGCGGCCACGGACACAGCGACTGGCCGGGTGACTACCCGGCCGAGGCGATGAGCGACGACGTCCGTGCCCTGCTGTCCGCCCTCGGGCTCGACAGCGCCGATGTCGTGGGCCATTCGCTGGGCGGGATCGTCGCCTACCTGCTGGCGCAGCGCCACCCCGGGGCCGTACGACGCCTGGTGCTGGAGGACGTCTGCGCACCCGTGCCGCTCGACCCGCCCCGCCCGCCCGCCGAACGGCCCGCGGGGGAGCTGCCGTTCGACTGGGCGATGGTGCGGGCCACCGACGCGCAACGCAACGCCCCTGATCCTGTGTGGTGGGACCACATGGACCGGATCACCATGCCGACGCTGGTCATCGGGGGTGGCACCACCAGTCTCATCCCGCAGGACCAGGTCGCGCAGCTCGCCCGGCTGATCCCGGACGCCTCGCTGGTGACCGTGGACGCGGGGCACCTGGTGCACGAGTCCTGCCCGGAGGAATTCCTCGCCCTGGTACGGGAGTTCCTCGACCGGTGATCACGGGCACCGCCGGGTCCGGCCCGGTCGCGGCCCGAACGCCGCCGGAAACCGGTCCTGACACCCCGGCGTGCTACCGCTGGTCGGCCGCGACCGCCACCTCCCGGGCCCACCGGTAGTCGGCCTTGCCGCTCGGGGACCGCTGGATGGATTCCGTGACGACCAGCTGGCGGGGAACCTTGTAACCGGCCAGCCGGGTACGGCAGTGGCTCTGGATGTCGGCCAGCGAGGGCCGCGCCGCTCCCTCGCGCAGCTGCACCACAGCCGCCACATGAGTGCCCCAGGTGGCGTCCGGCACCCCGGCGACCAGGGCGTCGTACACATCCGGGTGCGCCTTGAGCGCCTGTTCGACCTCCTCCGGGTACACCTTCTCGCCCCCGGTGTTGATGCACTGCGAGCCCCGGCCGAGCACGGTGACCACGCCGTCCTCGTCGACCGTCGCCATGTCGCCCAGCAGGACCCAGCGCTGTCCGTCCTTCTCGAAGAAGGTCTCGGCCGTCTTCCGCGGGTCGTTGTAGTAGCCCAGCGGCACATGGCCGCACTGGGCGACCCGGCCGATCCCGCCCGCGGTGACCATCTCGTGCGTGGCCGGGTCCACCACGCGGGTACGGGGGTTGACCCGGATGCGGAAGCCGCGCTCGGGCCCCGAGTCCTCCGTGGCCGTACCGTTGAAACCGGACTCTGAGGAGCCGAAGTTGTTGAGCAGCATGGCGTTCGGGACCAGCTCACGGAACTGCCGGCGCACCGTCTCCGACATGATCGCGCCCGACGAGGACACGCTGAACAGGGCCGAGCAGTCCGTGCCCTTCATCGGCCCGCTCAGCGCGTCGATCAGCGGCCGGAGCATCGCGTCGCCGACCAGCGACATGCTGGTGACCCTCTCCTTCTCGACGGTCCGCAGCACCTCCTCCGGGACGAACTTGCGGTGCAGGACGACGCGTTGGCCGAAGTTGAAGCCGATGAACGCCGTCAGCGTGGAGGTGCCGTGCATCAGCGGGGGAGTGGGGAAGAAGGTGATCCCGGAGCCGCCGGCGGCGACCCGCTCGGCCAGTTCCTGAGGCGTCTTCACCGGCTCCCCGGTCGGCGCCCCGCCGCCCAGCCCGGCGAAGAACAGGTCCTCCTGGCGCCACATCACACCCTTGGGCATGCCGGTCGTGCCGCCGGTGTAGATGATGAACTGGTCGTCGCCGGAGCGGGCCGGGAAGTCCCGCCCGGGCGACCCGGCGGCCTCCGCGTCGGCGAACGCCACCGCGCCCGGCACCCCGGCCGTCTCCGGACCGACCCGCAGCAGATGCCGCAGCTTCGGCACCCGCGGCAGCGCGCCCGCCACCCGGTCCGCGAACTCCGCGTCGAAGACCAGCGCGACCAGATCCGCGTCCCGGTAGAGATACACCAACTCCTCTTCGACGTAGCGGTAGTTGACGTTGACCGGGACGATCCGCGCCTTCAGGCAGGCCAGCACCGTCTGCAGGTACTCGACGCCGTTGTACAGGTGCAGGCCCAGGTGTTCGCCGGGGAGTATCCCGCTGTCGGTGAGATGGTGGGCGATGCGGTCGGCTGCCGCGTCCAGCTCCGCGTACGTCAGGCGGCGCTCCGCGCCGGTGCCGGGATGGTCGACGTACACGAGCGCCTCGCGGTCCGGGACCACGTCGACGACCGACTCGAACAGGTCGGCAAGGTTGTACTCCACCGCTCCTCCTGACCCCGGCAGTCCTGACGACCAAAGGCGCATCGGTCGGTTCGCCGGTCATCAGAGCAAAGCGCGCGGCAACTGTGAAGGCCCCGCGCCAACAAATCTGACTGTCTGTCAGAAAACCCTTGAAGCTCCCTTGAAGTGCCTCCCCGCCTCCTGCAACCTGTTCTCGTTCTCACCGAGGGGAGAAAGCCGATGGGCGGGACGGAACACCTCACCGTGCGACGCGAGGGCGCCACACTGGTGCTCACGCTCAACAGGCCCGACGCAAGGAACGCGCTCTCGCTCCCGATGCTCGTCGGCCTGTACGACGGCTGGCTCGAGGCCGACGGGGACGACGAGATCCGCTCGATCGTGCTCACCGGGTCCGGTGGCTCCTTCTGCGCCGGCATGGACCTCAAGGCGCTCGCCGGCAACGGCATGGAGGGGGAGCACTACCGCGACCGGCTCAAGGCCGACCCGGACCTGCACTGGAAGGCGATGCTGCGCCACCACCGCCCGCGCAAACCGGTCGTCGCCGCCGTCGAGGGGTACTGCGTCGCGGGCGGCACCGAGATACTCCAGGGCACCGACATCCGGGTCGCGGGCGAGTCCGCGACCTTCGGCCTGTTCGAGGTCAGGCGCGGGCTGTTCCCGATCGGCGGCTCCACCGTCCGGCTGCCACGCCAGATCCCACGCACCCACGCGCTGGAGATGCTGCTCACCGCACGGCCGTACAGCGCCCGGGAGGCCGCCGCCATCGGCCTGATCGGCCGGGTCGTCCCCGACGGCTCCGCGCTCGATGCGGCCCTGGAGATCGCCGGGCAGATCAACGCCTGCAGCCCGCTCGCCGTCGAGGCCGTCAAGGCGTCGGTGTACGAGACCGCCGAGATGACGGAGACCGACGGACTGGCGGCCGAACTCGCGCGCGGCTGGCCGGTCTTCGACACCGCCGACGCCAAGGAAGGCGCCCGCGCCTTCGCGGAGAAGCGGCCCCCCGTCTACAAGCGCGCCTGACGCTCCGCTGGAGGTGCGGTTCGGACCTGCGGGCCGTGCGTGGCTGGTCGCGCAGTTCCCCGCGCCCCTTCGGGCGCGACCTCACCGACCTTCCCGAAGGAGGCAAGTTCCCGATGCCCGAAGTCCTCAAAGCCCCCCTCGTCGTCGCATTCCCCTTCACCCGCTCCCTCGGCCCCGTTCAGAGCGCCTTCCTCACCGGCCTGCGGGAACGCGTCGTCCTCGGCGTGAAGACCACCGACGGACGCGTCCTCGTCCCGCCCGTCGAGTACGACCCCGTCACCGCCGAGGAGATCCGCGACCTGGTGGAGGTCGCCCCGACGGGCACCGTCACCACCTGGGCCTGGAACCACGAGCCCCGCCGCGGCCAGCCCCTCGACACCCCCTTCGCCTGGGTCCTGGTCCGGTTCGACGGCGCCGACACCGCCCTGCTGCACGCCCTCGACGCCCCCGGCCCCGACGCCGTCCGCACCGGCATGCGGGTCCGCGTGCGCTGGGCCGGGGAACGCACCGGCGCCATCACCGACATCGCCTGTTTCGAGCCGTACGACGGAGAGCCGGGGCAACCGGCAGGCCACAGCGGCGAATTCGCCGACCCGCTCACCCAGATCGTCGCCCCCGCCCGCCTCGACTACACCTACTCACCCGGCCGCGCCCAGTCCGACTACATCCACGCCCTCTCCGACCGGCGGACCGTCGGCGAACGCTGCCCCTCCTGCCGCAAGGTGTACGTCCCGCCGAGGGGTGCGTGCCCCACATGTGGCGTGGCCACAGTGGAACAGGTCGAAGTAGGTCCGCGCGGCACAGTCACCACCTTCTGCATCGTCAACATCAAGGCGAAGAACCTCGACATCGAGGTCCCCTACGTCTATGCGCACATCGCACTCGACGGCGCCGACCTCGCCCTGCACGCCCGGATCGGCGGCATCCCCTACGACCAGGTGCGCATGGGCCTGCGCGTCGAGCCCGTGTGGACGGACGGCGCCCGCTACCCCGACCACTACCGGCCCACCGGCGAACCCGACGCCGACTACGACACCTACAAGGAGCTGCTGTGACCCGGGAGATCGCGGTCGTCGCCTTCGCCCAGACCGACCACCGGCGCTCCACCGAGGAGTCCTCCGAGGTCGAGATGCTCATGCCGGTGCTGCACGAAGTCCTCGCGCAGACCGGCCTCAGGGCCGCGGACATCGGCTTCACCTGCTCCGGCTCCAGCGACTACCTCGCAGGCCGCGCCTTCTCCTTCACCCTCGCACTCGACGGCGTCGGCGCCTGGCCGCCGATATCCGAGTCGCACGTCGAGATGGACGGCGCCTGGGCGCTGTACGAGGCCTGGACCAAACTGCTCACCGGCGACGCCGACACCGCGCTCGTCTACTCCTACGGCAAGTGCTCGCCCGGCTCGGTGCGGGACGTGCTCACCCGCCAGCTGGACCCGTACTACGTCGCACCCCTGTGGCCCGACTCCATAGCCCTCGCCGCCCTCCAGGCACAGGCGCTCATGGACTCCGGCCACACCGACGAAGCGGCCCTCGCCGCCGTCGGCGCCCGCAGCCGGGCCGACGCCGCCGCCAACCCGCACGCCCAGCTCAAGGGGCCGGTTCCGCACGGCGACTACGTCGTACGGCCGCTGCGCACCGGCGACTGCCCGCCCGTCTCCGACGGCGCCGCCGCGGTGATCCTCGCGGCGGGGGAGCGGGCCCGGGAGCTGTGCGAGCGACCCGCCTGGATCCGCGGCATCGACCACCGCATCGAGGCGCACGGCCTGGGCGTGCGCGACCTCACCGACTCGCCCTCCGCCCGGCTCGCCGCCGAGCACGCCGGTGCCTTCGAACGGCCCGTCGACACCGCCGAGTTGCACGCGCCGTTCACCTCCCAGGAAGTGGTCCTGCGCAGGGCGCTCCGCCTCGGCGACGAGGTACGCGTCAACCCCTCCGGCGGGGCGCCGGCCGCCAACCCGGTCATGGCCGCCGGACTGATCCGCATCGGCGAGGCCGCCGCCCGCATCCACCGCGGCGCGTCCGACCGCGCCCTCGCCCACGCCACCTCCGGCCCCTGCCTCCAGCAGAACCTGGTCGCCGTACTCGAAGGGGATCCACGATGAGCAAGGAGCCCGTGGCCGTCGTCGGCATCGGCCAGACCAGGCACGTGGCCGCCCGCCGGGACGTGTCGATCGCCGGACTCGTCCGCGAGGCGGCCCGAAGGGCCCTGGACGACGCCGAGTTGACCTGGACCGACATCGACGCCGTCGTCATCGGCAAGGCGCCCGACTTCTTCGAGGGCGTGATGATGCCCGAGCTGTACCTGGCGGACGCGCTGGGCGCCGTGGGCAAGCCCATGCTGCGGGTGCACACCGCCGGCTCCGTCGGCGGCTCCACCGCGCTCGTGGCCGCGAACCTGGTCGCCGCCCGCGTCCACGGCACCGTCCTCACCCTCGCCTTCGAGAAGCAGTCCGAGTCGAACGCCATGTGGGGCCTGTCCCTCCCGATCCCCTTCCAGCAGCCCCTGCTCGCCGGCGCCGGCGGCTTCTTCGCCCCGCATGTGCGCGCCTACATGCGGCGCAGCGGCGCCCCCGACACCATCGGCTCCCTCGTCGCCTACAAGGACCGGCGCAACGCCCTGAAGAACCCCTGCGCCCACCTCCACGAGCACGACATCACGCTGGAGAAGGTCCAGGCCTCGCCGATGTTGTGGGACCCCATCCGCTACTCCGAGACCTGTCCGTCCTCCGACGGCGCCTGCGCCATGGTCCTCACCGACCGCGCCGGAGCAGCCCGCGCGCCCCGCCCGCCCGCCTGGATGCTCGGCGGCGCCATGCGCAGCGAACCGACCCTGTTCGCGGGCAAGGACTTCGTCTCCCCGCAGGCCGGCAAGGACTGCGCCGCAGACGTCTACCGGCAGGCCGGCATCACCGACCCGCGCCGGGACATCGACGCCGCCGAGATCTACGTGCCGTTCTCCTGGTACGAGCCCATGTGGCTGGAGAACCTCGGCTTCGCCGAGGAGGGGGAGGGCTGGAAACTCACCGAGTCCGGGGTGACCGAACTCGACGGCGACCTGCCCGTCAACATGTCGGGCGGTGTGCTGTCCACCAACCCCATCGGCGCCTCCGGCATGATCCGCTTCGCCGAGGCCGCCCTCCAGGTGCGCGGCCAGGCCGGGGAACACCAGGTGGACGGCGCCCGCCGGGTGCTCGGACACGCCTACGGCGGCGGCTCCCAGTTCTTCTCCATGTGGCTCGTGGGAGCGCGGCCACCGGAGTCCTGAAAGTCCTCCCCAGGTGGCCTGTCGGGCGTCGTGAGCGGTCGCTAGGCTGACCCGCGGACGACGAACCGGGAGGAGCAGGGACGTGGCCGAGAGCACGATCCAGCAGCAGCCGCTCGTGGGCTGGGACAAACCGGAGCTGGACCTCAGCAGCGCCGAGTGGCAGTCCAGCAGCCGAGGTCTGGGCGATGTCCAGATCGCGTTTGTCGAGGGCTTCATCGCGATGCGCAACAGCGGCCGTCCGGAAAGCCCATCCCTGATCTTCACACCGGCGGAGTGGGGCGCTTTCGTCACCGGGGCCCGTGAAGGGGAGTTCGACCTCACCTGACCCGGGTCCCGATGACCTGAACCGGGGGTGTTCCGAGCCGATTTCCGGACACGCGACCAGCGGGACCCCGCTGCGACCGCAGCCTGCGTCAGGCTGGCCGCAGCACGGGGAAGGTCGTGTTCCGGAAGGTGAGGACGATGAGCACTGCGCCGGTCATCGCCGCGGTCGACGGCTCGGACGACAGCCTGCGCGCGCTGGAGTGGGCCGTCGACGCCGCCCGCCGCCGCGCCGCACCGCTGCGCGTGGTGCACGTACGGCAGTACGCCGCCTGGGGCCAGGCCGACGTGCTGGTCGCCGGGCCGCCCGAGGCGGAGGGCGATCCGGTCCTGGACGACGTGCACGCCCGGCTCGCGGACCGCGGCGCGCAGCCCTCCGTGGAGTACGTCGCCCTGGAGGGCGTACCGGGCGCCGTGCTGCCGGAACTCGGCGCCGACGCCCAGCTGTTGGTCCTCGGCTCCCGGGGGCGCGGCGGCTTCGCCAGCCTGCTGCTCGGTTCCAACGGACTGGCCGCCGCCCGGGACGCCGAGTGCCCGGTGGTCGTCGTACCCCGGCCCGGCCGTCAGGTGCACGGCGACGGCCCGGCCGAGCCCGGGCCGCGGGTGGTGGTCGGCCTGCACGCCGACAGCCCCGACGAGGCCACCCTCGCCCTCGCCTTCGCCGAGGCCGCCCTGCGAGCGGCCCGCGTCCAGGTGATCGCCGCCTACCCGTGGCCGGTGCAGGCCTGGTCCGTCCCCGGTCAGTTCGTACCGCCCCAGGCCGACCAGGACGCCGTCGAGAACGAGACCCGCGCCCTCGCGGAGGGTTTCCTCGCCCCGCACCGCAAGCGGTACCCCGACGTCCGCGCCGACGCCGAGGCGCTGCCCGGCGACGCGGCCGGCCACCTCGTCGCCGCCTCCAAGGACGCCGAGCTGGTCGTCGTCGGCCGGCACCGGCGGCGCCTGCTCGCACCGGCCCGCATGATGGGCTCGGTCACCCAGGCCGTCCTGCTGCACGCCGCGAGCCCGATCGCGGTGGTGCCGCCGGGACCGCCGCAGGGGTGAGCCCGGCAGTCCGGCAGGACGCGGCCGAACCGGCGTAGCAGAGCACCCGGCACCCCGCAATCCGTGCGGCGCCGACCGGCACGGACCCGGCTGTGGTGTCCCGCGCCATGGCGGCGCCCCACCCGCGTACATACGGTTCCGCCACGCCCGGCGCCGTGTGCGCCCCCCGCGCACGAGCGACCGGGACACCTGTCCTTGTGAAGGAGCCGCCCATGCCGCCGCCACCGTACAGAAGGGTGCCCGGAGCGCCGCCCCGTGCCCGTCTCCTGTCCCGTCTCCTCGCCGTGGTCGCCGTCGTCCTCGGCACCGCGCTCGCCGGGCCCGCGCCCGCCGCCCGGGGCTCCGCGACACTCACCGAGGTGAGTGACTTCGGGTCCGATCCGGGCGCCCTCGCCATGTACGTGTACCGGCCCGCCTCCCTGCCCGCGCACCCGCCGGTCGTCGTGGCCCTGCACGGCTGCACCCAGAACGCACAGGTCTACGCCGACAACTCCGGTCTGCCCCAACTCGCCGACCGCGACGGCTTCCTGCTGGTGCTCGCCCAGACCAGCTCGGCCAACAACCCGAGCCAGTGCTTCAACTGGTTCCAGACCACGGACAACCGGCGCGGACAGGGCGAGGCGCTGTCCGTCCGGCAGATGGTGAGCCGGGCCGTGACCTCCTACGGAGCCGACCCCCGGCGGGTCTACGTCACCGGTCTGTCCGCGGGCGGCGCCATGACCGCCGTCCTGCTCGCCACCTATCCCGACGTCTTCTCCGCCGGTGCGGTCGTCGCCGGCCTGCCCTACGACTGCACCAAGGACGACAGCCCCTACACCTGCATGAACCCGGGCGTCGACCTCAGCCCGGACCAGTGGGCCCAGCGGGCGCGGGACGCCTATCCGGCGTACACCGGGCCGTGGCCGCGCACCGCCATCTGGTACGGCGACCAGGACACCACCGTCGTCCCGCGCAACGCCACGGAGCTGCGCGACCAGTGGACGGCCCTGCACGGCCTCTCCCAGACCCCGAGCCGCACCACGACCATCGGCCCCGACGCCACACGGCAGGACCAGTACCTCGCCGCCGACGGCACGGTCGCCGTCGAGGTCGACCGGGTCCCCGGCATCGGCCACGGCACCCCGGTCGACCCCGGCACCGGCACCGAGCAGTGCGGCAGCACCAAAGCCCCCTACTTCCCGGACTCGATCTGCTCCAGCTACTGGATCACCCGGTTCTTCGGCCTGGACACCTCCGACCCGGGCGGCGGCAGCGGCGGCGGTGGCGGCGACGGTGGTGGCGTCTGCTACACGGCGAGCAACTACGCCCAGGTGCAGGCCGGACGGGCCAGCACCAGCGGCGGATACACCTACGCCAACGGATCCCAGCAGAACATGGGCCTGTACAACACCTTCGTCACCCACACACTGAAGGAGTCACCCACGGGTTACTACACCATCGCCGACGACGGCTGCCCCTGACAGACAGTCAGCCACGCTCGGTCATGTGGCCGACGACACTTTGGGGGCCGCCTTCATGGCGGCCCCACACATGTCCGACACGCCCACTCCACCTCTAGCCTCCAGCGCGTCCACCCACAGCCGGAGGAATCCCCATGCCCATCGCACCGCCCGGACGGCCCCCACGCCGAACCCTTCTCCACGCGATGTCGCTCACCGCGGCCTGCCTGCTCCTGACCACACCGGCCACGGCGGCACCCACCGGCACCCCGGGCGACCACTGCGCCGGCCGCACCGATCTCCGCGTGCCCGGCGCCGCCCGCCAACAGTCCGACTGCCTGGACGAACTGACCACCGCGGGCACCGTGGCCTCCGGCCACACCGACCCCGCCGACTACGCCGGTCTCACACCCAAGGACCTGCCCACACCCCGCGGCGTCCCCGGCATCCAGATCGACGGCTACTTCCCGGACACCTCCACCACCAACACCGACCACGGCTGGAACCACGACTCCCAGTTCGTCATCCGCCTGCCCGACCACTGGAACGGCGGCCTGGTCGTCGCCGGAACCCCCGGCAACCGTGAGCAGTACGCCAACGACAAAGCCATCGCCGACTGGGTGCTGGCCCGCGGCTACGCCTACGCCGCCACCGACAAGGGCAACACGGGCACCGCTTTCTACCGCGACGGCCGGCGGCCCGGCGACGCCATCGCCGAATGGAACACCCGCCTCACCCAGCTCACCCGTGCGGCCCGCGCCGTGGTCACCCAGCGCTACCACCGGCCCCCGGCCCGCACCCTCGCCACCGGCCTGTCCAACGGCGGCTACCTCGTCCGCTGGCAGCTGGAGAACCACCCCGAGCTGTACGACGGCGGAGTCGACTGGGAGGGCACCCTCTGGCGTACGGCCGGGCCCAACCCGCTCACCTTCCTGCCGCCCGCGCTGCGCCACTACCCGGCGTACGCCGCCGGCGGCCCCGCAGCCGCCGACGCCGAGGCCGCCCTGCACAGGGCGGGCTTCCCGGCCGGCTCGGAATTCCTGTGGCCGTACCACCACCAGGTCTACTGGGACCTCACCCAGCGCATCTACCGGGAGGAACTCGACCCCGGCTACGACGGCGCCACCGAGGCCGGCACCCCCTTCTGCGCCTCCGGCACACCTGCCTGCGACGCCGACTACGACTACCCGGCCCGGCCCGCCGCCGTCCACCGCGCGGTCGACCGGATCGCCCTCACCGGACGCATCGGCAAGCCGCTGATCACCCTCCAGGGCACCCTCGACGTGCTGCTGCCGATCAGCCAGGACTCCGACGTCTACGCACGTATGGTCCAGGCAGCCGGACGGGGCTCGCTGCTGCGCTACTACCGCATCGAGGACGGCACCCACACCGACTCCCTCGTCGACGCCTTCCCCGACAGGCTGCGCCCCATGGTGCCTTGCCACCGCTCGGCCTTCGAGGCCCTGGAACGCTGGATCGACGGGGACGCGCTCCCGCCCGCCGACCACACCGTGCCGCGCCCGTCCGGCGCCACCCCGACCACTCTCCTCGCCGGCTGCCCCCTGAGCTGACCGGCAGCGGGACTGCGTTCACATACGGCTCCGCGGCCGAAGGGCGACCCGTCCCGGCGCTCACGGGGACCCGCACCGCACTTCCGGCGGAGCCCACGTACCATGGCCGCATGTCGTTCCTCCGCCGCCGCAGCGCCACTCCCGCCGGGCCCGAATTCGACGTGTTGGCCATGGACCCGGGCGACTGGCCGGGCAACCTCGGCGCGGGCCTGCTGCCCGCCCCCGACGGCACCTGCCAGGGTGTCTTCCTGCGCTACGACCTCTTCGGCGGCCGCGGCCCCGCCATGATCATCGGCAATCTGCCGGACGGCTCCCCGGCCCGCGAGGTCGCCGAGGGCGAGATCCCCTTCGAGGTGGGCCAGCTGCTGCTGGCGCTGGAGAACGACGAGGAGGTCACCGTCGTCGGCGTCGAGGACACGCCCGTCCTCCAGGGTGACAACCTCCTGATCGTGCGGCGGCTGAAGCTGTCCGAGTCCCGGATCTCCTGCGTCCAGTTCGACCGCAGCGACGGCGTCCTCGTCACCATCGCCGCCTGGGACCGCCCGATCACCGACGACCTGTACGCCCTGCTGAAGCCGCTCCCGGCGGAGCTTTTCCAGCAGGGCTGAGGCCGGTGGCGCGCGGCTAGTCCGTCGAGTCCTCCACGGTCACGTCCGCGGCGCGCACAAACCCGACCCGATGGCCGTACTGGATCTCGTAGTACAGGTCCTTGCCCACCACGACCCGGTGCGAGTCCGTGGTGAAGGTGACCGCGTAGTAGTACTCGCCCGGCACCGCGTCACCGACCACGTACCTCTGCCCGGCCGGGATCGTGTACGGCAGCGGGACGACCGGCTGGGCGGGGACATCCGCCGGATAGGCCTCCTTCTCCGGGTAGGCGCGGCCGTACACCGGGACGCTCGCCAGGCCGTCCTTCGGCGTGATCACCAGGCCCCTGGCGGGCACCGCCGTCGGTGCCTTGCGTGGATTCTCGAACCAGGCCTTCTGGCCCAGGTACCAGATCGCGGTCCAGTCGCCCCAGTAGTCGGCCACCACGTACTGCTGGCCCGTGGACACCCGGGAGGACAGGTCGTTCACGTCGGTCGTCGGGTCCTTCTTCAGACCGATGTCCCTGACCAGCGGCGCGTTCACGTCGTGGTCCGTGTACAGGCGCACCTCGCTGGAGCCGTGTGCCGGGCACGCGGCACCGCCGGTGGTGCAGCCGGTGTACGCCGGCTGGTTCGCCGCGTAGTCCGGCAGGATCGTCACCAGCCCGGCCGACCTGCCGGCCGTGCGCTTGAACGGGTGTCCCAGCAGCTGGAAGTAGTGCCGCCAGTCCCAGTACGGACCCGGGTCCGTGTGCATGCCGGGGATGGTGGACGTGGTCGGACCGGGCACGTTGTCGTGGCCCAGGATGTGCTGCCGGTCCAGCGGGATGTCGTACCTCTGGCTCAGGTACTTCACCAGCCGGGCCGAGGACCGGTACATCGCCTCCGTGTACCAGGCGTCCGGGTTGGCGAGGAAACCTTCATGCTCGATGCCGACGGACCGGGCGTTGACGTCCCAGTTGCCCGCGTGCCAGGCCACGTCCTTCGCCTTGACGTGCTGGGCGATCAGACCGTCCGTGGAGCGCACGGTGTAGTTCCACGACACGTAGGTGGGGTCCTGGATCAGATTCAGCACTCCGTCCCAGACACCCTCCGTGTCATGGATGACGATGTACGCGATGCGCTGCGACACCGGACGGTCGCCGAGGTCGTGGTTGCCGTAGTCGTCGTCTCCGAACTGCGCGTACGGCGCCCAGACCGCCTCGCAGGACACCGACCGCGGACACTCGACGCCGTCCGTGGGCAGCGTGCCCAGGCCGGCCCGGATCAGCTGGGCGGTGTCGGCGGTCAGCTCCGGTTGGGCGGCCAGCGCGACCAGCTGGCCGTCGTCCGTGGTGCGCTCCTCGCCGGTGCGCAGGACGTCGTACACGTCGTTCGCGTACGCCGCCGCGGTCGCCGTGTCGTCGGCGCCCGAGAAACGGGCCACCGCGCCGTACCAGTCGGCCGGGTCGGCGCTCAGCGGCTCGCCCAGCTCCTTCTGCGCGGCGGCGAGCAGGGCGGCACCGCCGGCCACGTTCGCCGCCGGGTCGGTGCGCAGCTCCTCGGCCGGGAGGCCGGTCAGCTCCGCCGCCTTCGGCAGCGTCTTCAGGCGGGGCGGCAGCGTCGAGACGGCCGGCACCTTGACGTCGGGGTGCAGGGCGGCGCGGGCGGTGTCGCCGCGGGCGTCCCCCGTGCCCTCGGCGAGGTGCTCCGTGGTGGCGAGCGCGGTCCGGGCGTCCGTGAGGTGCATCGGGCCGTAGCCGCCGGTCACGCTGGGCGCGCCCGCGTGCCGGTCCCAGCGGGACTGGAGGTAGGAGACGGCCAGCAGGACGCTCTGTGGTACGTGGTAGTCGGCCGCCGCGGCGGCGAACGCCTGTTGCAGCTGGTCGGTGGAGTCCGAGGCGCCCGGGGCGGGAGCCGCGCCGAGCAGCGGCAGCAGCAGGGCCGCGGAGGCCAGGGGGACGGCTGCCCGCCGCAGGTGTCTGTGGCCGGGTGTGGACGTGGGGTCGGTGGCGGAACCTCGCAATGCGGCCTCCTGTGACGGGCGGGCGTGGCGGGGTGTGCGGCGCCGGGCTGGGTCAGTGGTACCGGCTTGCCGACGATCCGTCAATGATGCCGTCAGGACGGTGATTTGCCTTGTCACGGAGGGGTTTCGGCGAGTTTCGCGGCGGCGGTGCGCGGGCCTGCGGGGCGTCACTGGCGTACACCAGTGACCACAGCCGGCCCGGACATACGAAGGTCCGCGGTGCGCCGCCGCTCTGGCGCACCGCGGACCTTCGTACCCGTCAGCGAGTGCCGACCGCCGCGCGGACGGCCTTGCGGGCCATCTGGCAGTCGTCGTGCAGCCGCCTGAGCAGCAGCCGCTGTTCCTCGCCGGACGGCGCGGCACCCGGCTGGGCCGGGACGGGTGCCGCCGGAGCCGCCTCGTGCATCGAACGCTGCACGGCCGTCTCGTACGTACGGATCTCCCGGGTCAGCAGCAGCATCAGGTTCACCAGGAAGGCGTCCCGGGAGGCCGGGCCCGCCGACTGGGCGATCTGGCTGATCTGCCGCCGGGCCGCCGGTGCGTCCCCGAGGACCAGCCACAGCGTCGCCAGGTCGTACCCCGGCAGATACCAGCCCGCGTGCTCCCAGTCCACCAGCACTGGACCGGCCGGTGACAGCAGGATGTTCGACAGCAGGGCGTCGCCGTGGCAGAACTGCAGCATGCCGTGGCGGCCCACCTCCTGGGCGATGCCGTGCAGCAGCTTCTGCAGGTCCCCGAGGTCCCGGTCGGTGAGCAGGCCCAGCTCGTGGTACCGGGAGATCCGGGCACCGTAGTCCAGCGGCATCTCGAACGTGCCCGCCGGGGGCCGCCAGGCGTTCAACCGGCAGATCGCGCCGAGCGCGGCCCGGATGTCCGCGCGGGGCGGCGCCTCGGCCGGATGCCGCTGCAGCGCCGCCACCCGGCCCGGCGAACGCTCGATCACCAGTGTGCAGTTGTCCGGGTCCGCCGCGATCAGCCGGGGCACGCGGACCGGTGGCCGGTGCCGGACGAACGAGCGGTATGCGGCTATCTCGTGGCGGAACCGCTCGGCCCAGGCGGGCGAGTGGTCCAGCAGACACTTGGCCACGGCCGTGCTGCGCCCTGTCGTCCCGACGAGGAGGACGGACCGTCCGCTGCGCCGCAACACCTGCACCGGAGCGAACTCCGGACAGATCCGGTGCACCGAGGCGATCGCGGTGCGTAGCTGTGCGCCCTGGGGACCGGACAAGTCGAGTCTTCCGCTGAGCGGTTGGGTACCGGGCTGGCCCGGGAACCTCCGGGGCCGGCCGGCGACCGGCACGGGTCCGCCCGGTCGCGCCACCGGCTCGAGGTACGGTCCGCCGCCCGCCGGGCGGGAGCGCAGCGGTCGTGGCGGGGCGGACACGGAGGACGATGCTGCGTACATGGGAGATACAGATCCCTTCGTGTGCCTGCGGTGCCTGCCTTGTGGTTCCGTGCTCGGCGCACGTGCGCGGGGCCGGTCGCTCCAGGAGCCCGTACTCCGATCGCATGCACTGCGAGCGTGCGCCTGCCCGGCCCGGCCGCTCGGGTGCACCCTGGGGAATGCATCCGTCAGCTCGACGAGGCCGGGCTGCGACCGGGTCGGGGTGGCGCGTTCCTACTCGACACCCGATGCCCAGTGGCACACCATCTGGCGGACCCTGGCGAACCCTGGCGAATAGTCGCCCGGCAACCTCCACGGGGCTACTGTCAACTCAGCCGAGAACCTGGGGGCTTGACGTGAGCGGACAACCCAACACCCGCCTTGCGGACCTGTTCGGCCTGGCCGGCTGGTCCAAGGGTGAACTCGCGAGGCTGGTCAACAAGCAGGCGGCGGCCATGGGTCACCCCCAGCTGTCGACCGACACCTCCCGGGTCCGTCGGTGGATCGACATGGGAGAGATCCCGCGTGATCCCGTACCGCGGGTGCTGGCGGTTCTGTTCACCGAGCGTCTCGGCCGTGTCGTGACCATCGAGGACCTCGGTCTGGTGCGGCACGGGCGCGCGGGGAAACGGCAGGGCGACGGGATCGAGGAACATCCCGACGGCGTGCCGTGGGCGCCCGAACGGACCGCCGCGGTCCTCACCGAATTCACGGGAATGGACCTCATGCTCAACCGACGCGGCTTGGTGGGCGCGGGTGCCGCGCTCGCCGCGGGATCCACACTCAGCAGCGCCATGTACGACTGGCTGCACACCGACCCCACCCTGAAGGCCGACGCCCCTGTCCTCGACGATCCCCTGCACGCCGACCCCGCTGGGTTCGACCGCTATGAGGCCGCCCCCATCGGGTCGCAGGAGATCGAGGAACTGGAGCGCTCGGTCGAGGTGTTCCGTGCCTGGGACGCGGCCCGTGGCGGCGGGCTTCAGCGCAAGGCGGTCGTGGGCCAGCTCAACGAGGTGGGCGGCATGCTCGCCTACCACCACCCACCCCATCTCCAGCGACGCCTGTGGGGCGTCGCCGCCAACCTGGCCGTCCTCGCGGGCTGGATGTCCCACGACGTGGGCCTGGAGCCCACGGCGCAGAAGTACTTCGTCATCGCCGCCCATGCCGCCCGCGAGGGCGGGGACCGGCCGCGCGCCGGTGAGGCCCTGTCCCGGGCGGCCCGGCAGATGGTGCACCTCGGCCGGCCCGACGACGCGCTGGACCTGATGAAGCTCGCCCAGTCCGGCGCCGGCGACCGTCTGCAGCCGCGCACGAAGGCGATGTTCCACACCATCGAGGCCTGGGCGCAGGCGTCGATGGGCAAGGGCCAGGCGATGCGCCGCACCCTCGGCCAGGCGGAGGACCTGTTCGTCTCCGACCGCCAGGACGCGCGGACACCGGACTGGATGCAGACCTTCAAGGACGAGGACCTGTACGGCATGCAGGCCCTCGCCTACCGCACGCTCGCGGAGTTCGACCCGGGCGCGGCCGTACACGCCCAGCACTACGCGGAGAAGGCCCTGGCCCTGCGCGTCGACGGCCGGGAGCGGTCGAAGATCTTCGACCATCTGTCCATGGCCTCGGCCTGCTTCATCGCCGACGATCCCGAACAGGCCGACCGCTACGCACGGCTGGCCCTGATGTCGATGGGGTCGAACTCCTCCCGTCGCACCTGGGACCGGCTGCGTCAGATGTACCGGCTGACCGCGGAGTACGCCGGCTATCCGGGGATCCACGAACTGCGGGAGGAGATCCGGCTCGCCCTGCCCAAGCCGCGGGGCAAGGGTGGCAGCAGCGCACAGGCGTGAGGGCACGGGCCCGGGGGCCTGTGCGCCGGTTCACCCACCACCTCGACGAACTCGCCGTTCAGCTCATGCGGTGACCTTGGCGACGAGCACGCAGGCGTCGTCCTCGCGTCCGGCTCCGCCGAACTCCTCGACCACCGTCCGTACGCAGTCCTGCGCGGTGCGCGCCGCGCCGAACCGCGGGGCGAGGTCGAGCAGGCGCTCCACGGCGTCGGCCGGGCTGTGTCCGGGCACCACCCCGTCGGTGTGCAGCAGGAGGAGGTCACCGGGTTCCAGGGTCGCCTCGGCCTGCCCGTAGACGGCGCCCGAGGTGGCGCCGAGCAGGACACCGTCCGGTGCGTTCAGCACGCGCCCCGTCCCGTCGCGGTACAGCAGCGGGGCGGGGTGCCCTGCCTGCGCCCAGACCAGGGTGCGGGTGTCGGGCCGGTAGCGGCAGCAGACAGCGCTGCCGAGGGCGGGCTGCACGGTGGCGTCGAGTAACTGGTTGAGCATGCCGAGCAGTTCACCGGGCCGGGTGCCGGCCAGGGCCATGCCGCGTACGGCACCGAGCAGCGTCGCCATGCCGGTGGCGACGGCCACCCCGTGCCCGGTGAGGTCGCCGACGCTGAGCAGGGTCTCGCCGTCGGACAGTTCCAGCGCGTCGTACCAGTCGCCGCCGAGCGGCGTGGTCGCCGTCGCGGTCAGACGGCGGGCGGCGAGGTCGAGGGTGCGGGGCCCCTGGTGCGGGAGCCGCAGGGAGCCGCGCCATGGCGGTAGCACGGCATCCTGCAGCTCGGCCGCGATCCGGTGCTCGGTCTGCTCCTGCCGACGGTGGCGCTGCAGCGAGTCACGGGTCTCGCTCACCGTCCGCCGGCAGCGGCGCAGTTCGCTGACGTCCCGCAGCACGGCCCACATGGAGGTCGTGCTGCCGTCGGCGCCGAGCACGGGCTCGCCCATCATGTGCACGGTCCGCACGGAGGCGTCGGGCCGGACGATCCGGAACTCGCCGTCGATCGGCTTGGCGTCGACCAGGCAGTCCGTGACCATCGCGGTCAGCCCCGGCCGGTCCTCCTCCAGGACCAGCGAGGGCAGTTCGTCCAGGGTGAGGGCGGGGGCGGCCGGGGCGAGGCCGAGGATCTGGTACAGCTCCCCGGACCAGGTCGCCTCGTCCGTGAGCAGGTTCCACTCCGCGCTGCCGACCCGGCTGAGCAGCGAGCCGCCCGGGCCGGCCGCCGGCCCCGGCGGCTCGACCGGTTCGGCCGGGACGGCGGGCTCGGCTTCGGGGCCGTCCCGCAGCTGGGCCAAGTGGGTGTCCAGGTCGTGCAGTTGGTGCAGCGCGAGGTCGTACAGGGCGCGCTGCCAGCGTTCCTCCGGGTCCGCGCCGTCGCTCCGGGTGTCGCGCCGTACGGCGTCCACGTCGCCCTTGAGCCGTCGCGTCTGCGTGATCAACGCCTCGACCGTGCCGCGTCCGGGTGGCTGGGCGGCTGGGTGGTCCGCGGAGACTGGGGACGGCATGACGCACTCCGATGGGGGACGATACGGCCGGGGAAGGACCGGGGGGACCGTTACGACTCTCGCACAGCCCGCGACGGCCCGTAAGGGAATTGGCAACACACGATACGGTGGTGCTTCCGGCATATGCCAGAGTCTTCCCGGAGTGTTCCCGACGCATGAATCATGTACGCGGCCGGTGGCCTAAGTCGTAGACGGACTACGGGAGTTGCCTAATTGCGGACGTTTTCCTACGGCGCTCAGTCATTTGTTCGTCGCTCCTGTGTTCGTGGGTACTCCGATCGTCTTGTACACGACGAAGTCTGACCGGATTTGGCGGCATGCGAGGTGCCCCCGAAGACTCCATAAGGGCATGGACTCCATCACAGTCGAACAGCCCGCCCAGGCCCGGCTCATCACCGCCGACGACCTGGAGATCCCCGTGCCGGCCACGCTGCGCTACACCACGGACGACCCCCTGGCCGTCCGCGTGGACTTCCCCGCCGAGGCCGCCCTGGAAGGCGAGGAGGTCACCTGGATCTTCGCGCGCTCCCTGCTCGACCAGGGCCTGCGGGCCCCGGCCGGCCATGGGGACGTACAGATATGGCCGTACGGCCGCACCCGGACCGTCGTGGAGTTCCACTCGCCCCACGGCGTGGCTCTGCTGCAGTTCCCCGCCTCGGCGCTGCGCCGCTTCCTGCTGCGCACCTACGCGGCGGTGGCGGCCGGGCAGGAGGACCTGGCCGGGGTGGTGGAGCGGGGGCTGAGTGCCCTGTTCGGCGGGGTATGAGGGGAACCGCGGACCACTTCGACTGCTGTTCATCTCCGCCTCATCGCACCGGTATGGACCCCTGAGCACCACCGCGGGCACCCTGGCGCGCGGTGTGCCGCAGGGGCACTCCGGTGACGAGGACGGGGCCAATGACACCGATCAGCCGAAGAGGCTTCGTGGGTCTCGGCGCCTCCGTGGCGGCGGGTGCGGCGCTGGGCGCCGGCACGCGCACAACGGCGGCTGCCGCGACCACGGCGACCGGCACGATCAAGGATGTGCGGCACGTGGTGATCCTCATGCAGGAGAACCGCAGCTTCGACCACTACTTCGGCCGTCTGAAGGGGGTGCGCGGTTTCGACGACCGCAGCGGCATCACCCTCGGCGGCGGCTACCCGGTCTTCAACCAGCCGAACGGGACGGGCCGTCAGTACCCGTGGAAGCTCAGCGCGACACCGTCGGCCGGCGGCAAGGACGGCGAGACCCTGGCCCAGTGCAACGGCGACCTGCCCCACTCGTGGTCCTCGCAGCACTCGGCATGGAACAAGGGCCGCATGGACAACTGGGTCGCGGGCGTCGGCAACGTCCGCTCGCTCGGTTACCTGGACCGCTCCGACATCCCCTTCCACTACGCGCTCGCCGACAACTACACCATCTGCGACGCCTACTTCTGCTCCGCGCTCAGCGCGACCGGCCCCAACCGCACCTACCTGTGGAGCGGCAAGGTCGACTCCTCCTCCTACGACGGCGGTGACGAGTCCGGCCTGACCTGGCAGAACTACGCCGAGGCGCTGCAGGCCGCCGGAGTGACCTGGAAGGTCTACCAGAACGCGGCCGACAACTACGGTGACAACGGCTGCGCCTACTTCAAGAACTTCGCGAACGCCAAGGCCGGCGACCCGCTGTACGACCGCGGCATGTCCTCGGTACCGAGGACGACCGGCTCGACCCCCGACGACATCGCCGCGGCCATCAAGGCCGACGTCGTCGCGGGCACCCTCCCGCAGGTCTCCTGGATCGTCCCCGACCAGGCCTTCTCCGAGCACCCCTACGCCCCGCCCGGCGACGGTGCCCACTTCGTCAACCTCGTCTACCAGGCCCTCGCCGCCGACCAGGACGTCTTCGACTCCACCGTCCTGTTCCTCAACTACGACGAGAACGACGGCTACTTCGACCACGTGCCCCCGCCGGCACCGCCCGCCGGAACGGCCGGGGAGTTCCTGAACGGCGTGCCGTACGGCTTCGGCTTCCGTGTCCCGATGATCGTGATCTCGCCCTGGACGCGCGGCGGCTGGGTGTCCTCCGAGGTCTTCGAGCACACCTCGGTGCTGCGTTTCCTGGAGACCTGGACGACCGCGCTGGGCAAGCCGGCCGAGTGCCCGAACATCAGCGACTGGCGGCGCAAGGTCAGCGGCGACCTCACCGGCGTCTTCGACTTCGCCCACCCGGTCCCCGGCCCGGTGTCCCTGCCCTCGACCGGCGTCATCGGCATCGACACCTGCGGCCCGCTGCCCAACCCGGTGCCGACGGACAACGCCCTGCCCGCCCAGGAGCCCGGTACCCGTCCGGCCCGCCCGCTGCCCTACCAGCCCAACGGCTACCTGGACCACCTGGAGTTCGGCGCCGCCGGCAAGATCCTCGCCTGGTTCACCATGACCAACCAGGGCAGCCCGGCCTCCCGCGCCGCCCACTTCTCCATCCATCCGAACGCCTACCGCGACACCACCCCCTGGCAGTACACGGTCGACGCCGGCGGCACCGCCTCGGACTCCTTCGGCATCGGCACGGGCTACGGCAACGGCAAGTACGACCTGACCATGGTCGGCCCCAACCGCTTCCTGCGCCGCTTCCAGGGCGACGCCACCAAGGCCGGCAAGGCGGCGGAGGTGAGCACCCGGTACGCGGTCGAGCCGGGCACGGGCAAGCTCGCCCTCTACTTCAAGATGGCCAACTCGGGCACGTCGTCGGTGAGGTTCACGATCACCTCCCACCACTACCGCAGTGACGGCCCCTGGACGTACACCGTCGCCGCGGGTGCCTCGACGGAGGACTTCTTCAACGCCGTCGCGTACCAGAACGGCTGGTACGACTTCACGGTGACCGTCGACTCCGACGCGACCTGGTCGCGCCGGTTCACCGGCCACCTGGAGACGGGAGCCGCGAGCGTCAGCGGCTGAACGCGGCGTACAGGTCCGGGCGCGGGGCGAGGCCGACGGCCACCCGGCCGCCGGTCTCGAGCGCCCGGACCCCGGCCTCGGCGACGACGGAGGCGGCGTACCCGTCCCAGACGGTCGGACCGGTGACCTCGCCCCGCCGGGTGGCGTCGACCCAGGCCTGCACCTCGCGGTCGTAGGCGTCGGCGAAGCGGACGAGGTAGTCCTGCGCCACTTCCTCCCGGGCGCTGCCCGCGCTGGTGACCACCATGGCGTGCCCGTCGCCGATCCGCGCGCTGCCCTTCTCGCACACCGCCTCGCAGCGCACCTGGTAGCCGAAGCCGCAGTTCACGAAGACCTCGACGTCGACCAGCGCGCCCCCTTCGGTCTCGAACAGCACGAACTGCGGGTCGAGCAGGCCCTCGGGGGCACCGGCGGACGGCGTGGGCCGCAGCACGGTCACGGCCGTCAGCTCCTGCCCCAGCAGCCAGCGCGCCGCGTCGATCTCGTGCGAGACGGAGCTGTTGATCAGCATGGCGCTGGTGAAGTGGCCGGGGGAGGAGACGTTGCGGTGGGTGCAGTGCAGCATCAGCGGGCGGCCGAGGCCACCGCCGTCCAGCAGCGCCTTCAGGCGGCGGTACTCGGCGTCGTAGCGGCGCATGAAGCCGATCTGCGCCAGCCGCCGGCCCAGCCGTGCCTCGGACTCCACCACCCGCAACGCACCGGTGGAGTCCGGCACCATGGGCTTCTCGCACAGGACTGGCAGCCCACGGGCGAAGGCCGCGAGCAGGGCCTCCTCATGGGCGGGTCCGGGGGAGGCGATCAGCACGGCGGCCACACCGGGCGCGTCGAGCACGGCGACCGGGTCCGTGTGCACGGTGACCCCGTCGAGGCCGGCCGTGGCCTCCCTGGCGCGCTCGACGTCGGGGTCGGCCACCGCCGCGACCCTGGCTCCGCTGACCACCTGTTCGAGACGTCGTATGTGGTCGGCCCCCATGTGTCCGGCACCCAGCACCGCCACTCCCAGCAGGTCACCCACGCGTGCGCTCCCTTACGCCGACGATCACGCCGTAGCGTACGCCGCGCAGGGAGCGCTGCCGGGGGCCCGCCGGGACACCGCTGCCTGGGGTCGGTTTCAGTACCGCAGCACTCCGGCGATCCCGTTCGCGTCGCCCAGCGTGCCGTCGGGCACGAAGCGGACGTCGGCGCCGGTCTCCAGGCACTGCTCGACGATCTCGTCCACGATGTCATCGTGGGCGTCCAGTTCGCCGGGCCCGGCCGGCACCAGATGCTCGCCGAGGTCGCGGACGGCCGCCCGGAAGTTCTCCTCCACGGCGAGCAGCCGGACCCGGCCCTCGCGGGCGCTCTGCCACAGCTCGTCCAGACCGGCCGCGAAGGTCCGGTGACCGCGTGCCGAGGTCAGCTCCCGGACCACGTCCGTGGTGCCCTTGCGGGCCTCGGCCTCCAGCACCGGCCGCAGTGCCTGCCACACCGCCTCGGGACCGGCGTGCGCGAGGCCGCCGTGCGGGACGTGGACGGCCGCCTTGGCGACGCTGCCGACCTCCTCCAGCAGGGACAGGGCCGCCTGTTCGCCGGTGACGTACAGCGGCCGGGGCTGGTCGCGCAGGATCGTGTTCATGGCGGTGTCCGCCTCGCGCAGGAACTGCCGGGTGCCCTCGTCGCTGAAGGTGCTCGGCAGGCCGCCCGTGCGCATCTGGCGCTCGGGATCGAAGTTCTCCTGTCTGCGCTCCAGCGGGAAGCCGCCCGAGCGGTCCTGCACCACACGCTCGTCGCCGCCGCTCCACAGGGTGACGCGGTCCGCGGAGACCGACAGCACCCAGAAGGGGCGTCCGGCGGCCTGTGCGGCGACCAGGTTGCGGGTGAGGAAGGTGTCCGAGAGCACCACCCGCTCGGGGACGGTGCGGGCCAGGGACCACACCTGGTGCTCGCCCGGGGCGGCGAAGATCACCAGGCCGTCCTCGGCGTGCGCCAGGTCCACTTCCGCCAGCGCCCGGTCGAGTTGCGCCACGACCTCGTTGCGCCGCTCACGGGTGACGGCGGGGTCGGACTCCAGACGTCTGCGGGCCTCGGTGACCACATTGCGCAGCCGGACGGGATCCTGCCCGTTCTCGGGTTCGCGGCGGTGTGTCGGGGTCAGCACCGACACCGCCGGATACGGACGCGGGCGCCGGAGTTCGGCGAGGGTCGCGGGACTCAGTGCGTGCTCCATGACAGCACGATAGGTCGGATTCACATGTCCGGCATTCGGGGTAATCCAGACCGAAGCTCCTGTGAACGTCGTTGCCGCACCACGGTGACGCCACACCCCGCGGACCGTTACCGTACCGGCCAGTAACCGATCGCGGCGCACCCCCGGAGGCCAGACATGCCGCAGCTCGAACTCGACGGAGCGGCCCTGACGTACGACGACGAGGGTCCCCGTGACGCACCGCGGGTGCCCCTCGTCTTCATTCACGGCTGGACCGCCGACCGGCACCGCTGGGACCACCAGGTCGCGCACTTCTCACCGGGGCGCCGGGTGGTCCGGCTGGACCTGCGCGGGCACGGCGAGAGCACCGGGGCCGGGGTGCGCACCATCGCGGAGCTGGCCCAGGACGTCCTCGCCCTGCTCGATCACCTGAAGGTCGAACGGTTCGTGCCGGTCGGCCACTCGATGGGCGGGATGATCGCGCAGACCATCGCGCTGGCCCATCCCGAGCGGGTGGAGCGGATGGCGCTGGTGGGGTCCATCGGCCGGATGACGTACAGCCGTGGCCGGGGGCTGCTCATGGCCGCCTCCACCCTCGTGCCGTACAAGCTGTTCGTCGCCGCCAACATCCAGCGCGCCTTCGCGCCCGGCCATCCGCGTGCGCGCCGTTGGAGAAGCCGGCCGAGCTGACCGCCGTTCTGGATCGGTTCGTGACCGAAGAGGTCTGACCCCTGGGTGTTTGAGGAAGTTTTTGCCCGTGGCCGGTTCCTGACGGGACCGGCCCGGTGGCGCGGGCCGCGCGGGATGTCACGCGAGCAAAACACGGCCGAAACCATGGGGGCGGGGGAGGGCGTCCGTGTCGCCGCCGAGTTGACTGCCTCGGGCAACTGCCGGAGCCTGGCCATATAGGTGCTAGATACAACTGGTTTGCGGACCGGTCCCTGGTTCACCTGGGGAGGCCGAGGTGAGCGGGGGAGCCGGTCTCGCGCCGGAGGCAGGAGGTAGCGCATGTGCGGCATCACCGGATGGGTCTCCTTCGACCGTGACCTCACCACCGAGGCCACCACATTGCATGCGATGACCGAGACGATGGCCTGCCGCGGACCGGACGACCGCGGCACCTGGGTGCAGGGCCCGGCCGCCCTCGGACACCGCCGACTCGCGATCATCGACCTTCCCGGCGGCCGGCAGCCGATGTCCCTCGACACCGCCGAGGGGACCGTCGCCATGGTGTACTCCGGAGAGGCGTACAACTTCACCGAGCTGCGCCGGGAACTTGAGGGCCGCGGCCACCGGTTCACCACCGACTCCGACACCGAGGTCGTGTTGCACGGCTACCTCGAATGGGGTGACGGGGTCGCCGAACGGCTCAACGGGATGTACGCGTTCGCCGTCTGGGACGGCCGCCACGACAAACTCGTGATGATCCGCGACCGCATGGGCATCAAGCCGTTCTACCACTACCCCACCCCCGACGGCGTCCTGTTCGGCTCCGAGCCCAAGGCGATCCTCGCTCATCCGCTCGCCCGCCGCAGGGTCGCACTGAACGGCCTGCGGGAACTGTTCGTCCTGGTCAAGACGCCCGGACACGCGATCTGGGACGGCATGCGCGAGGTGGAACCCGGGACGGTCGTCACCGTCGGCCGCTCCGGCCTGTCCACCCGCGTCTACTGGCGGCTGGAGACCCGTCCGCACACCGACGACCGCGACACCACCATCGCCACCGTGCGCTCGCTGCTCGACGACATCGTGCGCCGCCAGCTGGTCGCCGACGTCCCGCGCTGCACCCTGCTCTCCGGCGGCCTCGACTCCTCCGCGATGACCGCGATCGCCGCCCGGCAACTCGGCGAGCAGGGCGAGAAGGTACGCAGCTTCGCCGTCGACTTCGTCGGCCAGACCGACAACTTCGTCGCCGACGAACTGCGCGGCACCCCCGACACGCCCTTCGTGCACGACGTGGCCGAACTGGCGGGCACCGACCACCAGGACATCGTCCTCGACGCACAGGCCCTCGCCGACCCCGCCGTGCGCGAGCAGGTGATCCGCGCCCGTGATCTGCCGGCCGGGTTCGGCGACATGGACACCTCGCTGCTGCTGCTCTTCCGCGCCATCCGCGAGAAGTCCACGGTGGCCCTGTCCGGCGAGTCCGCCGACGAGGTCTTCGGCGGCTACCTGCAGTTCTTCGACGAGGAGGCGCGGCGCGCCGACACCTTCCCCTGGCTGGCCAGCATGGGCCGCCTCATGGGCGACGACGCGGAGGTGCTGCGCGCCGACCTCGGCAGGTCCCTGGACCTTGAGGGGTATGTCGCCGACGGCTACCGCACCGCGGTCGCCGCCATCGACCGGCTGGACGGCGAGAGCGACTTCGAGTACCGGATGCGGCGGATGAGCCATCTGCACCTCACCCGCTTCGTCCGCGCCCTGCTCGACCGAAAGGACCGGATGAGCATGGCCGTCGGCCTGGAGGTCCGGGTGCCGTTCTGCGACCACCGGCTGGTCGAGTACGTCTACAACGCGCCCTGGGCGCTGAAGTCCTTCGACGGCCGGGAGAAGAGCCTGCTCCGGGAGGCGGCCGCGGACGTCCTGCCGCGCTCGGTGTACGAGCGGGTCAAGAGCCCGTACCCGTCCACACAGGACCCGCGGTACGCCCGCGCCCTCCAGGAACAGGCCAAGGAGCTGCTGTCCCGTCCCTCCCACCAGGTCTTCGACCTCGTCGACCGTGACCGGCTCCGCCGGGCCGCCGAACGCGAGGAGCCGGTCAGCACCCAGGCGGCCCGGCGAGGCCTGGAACGCACCCTGGACCTCGCGCGGTGGCTGGAGCTCTACTCCCCCGAGGTGACGCTCAGCTGAGGCCGACGGCCCGGTCCGCGGCCGCCGCCGTGGGCTGCCACCACGTCGTCACCGGCTCCCACACCAGGACCTGCCTCCCGGTGCCGAGCCGCGCGGCGGTGAAGGAGCGGCCCCGGTGCGCGGCAGACGCGGCCACGGTCACGGTGTCCACCCGGCGGGCCTCCGGGTCCGCCGGGTCGCCGATGGTCCGGACGTCGGCGTAGGCGGTCCGGCCCGCCGCGAGCCGGTAGCTGCCGGTGCCGCCCTTCGGCGTCGGCAGGGCGGCACCGTCCAGGTCCCCGAAGGTCACCGTGGGCACACGGTCGACGACGTACGCGTGGGCGCCGCGGTTGGTGACGCTCACCCGCACCACGGTCGGGTCGCCGGCCGCGGCCTTCGCCCGGACCGTCAGCGACGTCTCGGTGCAGCGGACCGGCCGGGCGTGGTCCGTGGCGGCCTGGCTCTGCGGCGCGGTCAGCAGCAGGACCGCCGTGGCGGCGGAGGCGGCGGGTACGGCGATGGCGGCGCGGATGCGCATGACGGGCTCCCCCTGTCCTGGTCACGAACGGGATGTGGCGGCCTGAGCACGCCTGCCCAGTGTGACGGCCGGGATGCGCGCGAGGTTGTGCCGGATTCGCACCTGTTACCCGGTTGCGTCGCCGCTGTCATCAGTCGGCGGTGTTCGCGGAGCCGCTCCAGTCGTCGCCGTCCGCCGGGCAGGAGCTGCCGCTCGGCGGCAGGGTGCCGTAGAGCAGGAAGTCGTCGACCTTGCGGTGGACGCACTTGGACGAGCCGTACCCGGTGTGGCCGTCGCCCTTGTTGTCGAGCACCACGGCCGACGGGCCGAGCCGTGCGGCCGTCTCCACGGTCCACCGGTACGGCGTCGCCGGGTCGCCGCGCGTCCCCACGAGCAGCATCTTCGCCGAGTGGACGTCCTTCACCCGGTCGCGGATGAAGTCGGTGCCCCTGGGCCAGCCGTAGCACATGAGCAGCTGGGCGAGCCGGTAGCGGCCGAAGACCGGGGAGGCCTTGTCGTAGGCGGACCGCAGGTTCCTGAGGTCCTTGGTGAGCTGGGCCGCGTCGGGCCGGTCGGGGTCGTCCGCGCAGTTGACCGCCATCAGCGCGGACGCCAGGTTGTCCGAGGGTACGTTCTGCGGATCGACCAGACCGCCGTTCTCCGGGTGCCCTTCCCGGGACGGAGCGGCGCCGCCGCCGGCGAAGTTCAGCACGCCCCGCGTGTCACCGTTCTCCGTCAGCGAGGCCAGGGCCCGCTCCAGGGCGGGCCACAGGTCCTTGCTGTAGAGGGCCTGGCCGATGGCGCCCACCAGGTCCTGGCCCGAGAACGTACCGCCGAAGTCCATCGGGACCGGGTGCTCGTCGAGCGAGTGCACCAGCCCGGTCACCTGCTCCCCGGCCGCACGCCGGTCCTGCCCGAACGGGCAGGCGACGTCGGTCGTACACCAGTCCAGGAAATCGTCCAGCGCGGTCTGCTCCCCCTGGGCGCCGGCCACCCCCTGCTCGGACAGCGGCTCGGTCAGGGTGTCCACGCCGTCCAGGGCGAGCCGGCCGACCTTGTCCGGGAACTGCGCCGCATAGACCGCGCCGAGCCGCGTTCCGTAGGAGAAACCGAGGTAGTTGAGCTTCTTGTCGCCGAGGGCCTGGCGGATGACGTCCAGGTCGCGGGAGGCGTTGACGGTGCCGATGTGCTGCAGCACCGGACCGGAGTGCCGGGCGCACTCGTCGGCGGCCTTCCGCAACTTCGTGAGCAGGGCCTGCGGATGGGCGAGGTCCGGGTGGCCGCCGGTCGCGTCCGCGGCCTCGTCGCCGCCCTCGCCGCAGCTGACGGGGGAGGACCGGCCGACTCCGCGCGGGTCGAAGGTGACCACGTCGTAGCCGTTGGTCAGATCCATGAACTCCTTGCTGTCAGAAGCGAGTTCGGGTATCCCCGCGCCGCCCGGGCCGCCGAAGTTCAGCAGCACCGAGCCCCGTGACGTGCCGGTCGCCCGATAGCGGGCGAGGGCCACGTCGAGGGTGCCCGCGCGGGGCCGGGCGTAGTCGAGCGGGACGGTGACCTTCGCGCACTGGAGGTCCTTCGGCATGTCCGGGCCCTGGCAGGCCGCCCACGTCACCTTCTGCCGGTAGAACCGGGACAGGTCGGGCTGCGGCTGCGGCCGGTCGGTACCGGCCCGGGGCAGCCCGGCACCCAGCAGGGCCAGGGCGAGGGCCCCGGCGCCCGCGCAGCGCCGCACGGTGGGCCGTCTGGACAGCTTGGCCAGCATCGATCGCCTCCCGGGACGCCTGTCGCGGACCGGGGGGACGGCGCCCTCGACTCACCATAAGCGGGCCCCCGGGGACCCGCCTCCGGACGAGCGGCACGGCGCCCGGTGCCGTACGCTTCGCGCCCTCCGTGCCCGTTGGCGATCATTGAGAGGCTTTACATGCAGTTCGATAACAGTGTCGCTCGACGGGGTGAAAGACCGATAAGCCATAACTCGGATGGTTCGCCTGCGTTCTATGTGGTGCGGGTGAGTGCCCGCGACGACGTCTGGAAGGCAGGGAACCTATGAGACGGGCTACCCGAAACGGTGTGATCGCCGTCGCCGCGGCCTCCGGGGCTATGGCCCTGGCGCTGCCGGTGTCCGCCGCCTTCGCGGCCGACGGCGCGGGCGCCGACGGCTCCGCGGGCGGCTCGCCCGGGCTGGTCTCCGGCAACGGCATCCAGCTCCCGGTGCACGTGCCGGTCAACGTGTGCGGCAACACCCTGAACGTGGTGGGGCTGCTCAATCCGGCCGCCGGCAACGCCTGCGCGAACCGCGGCACCGGCAAGGGCGGGTCGCCCACGTCCCGCGGCGCGTCCGCACACGGCGGCGCGCAGGACTCGCCCGGCGTGCTGTCCGGCAACGACATCCAGCTCCCCGTCGGCCTTCCGGTCAACGTCAGCGGAAACAGCGTCAACGTGGTCGGGGTGGGCAACCCGGCTGAGGGCAACCAGTCCGTCAACGGCGAGGCGCCCGGCACCCCCCGCCGTCCGCGCACCCCGGCCCCGAAGCCGCCGGCCCCCGCGAAGCACCATCCCAGCCCGCGCGCACACCCCGTCGCGCAGTCGGCGGCGCTGGCCCACACCGGAATGGACGTGACGGCCCCGGCCGTCGCCGGCAGCGCCACGCTCCTCCTCGCGGGCACGGCCCTCTACCGCCGCTTCCGCTCCGGTCGCCCCAACTGATCGCCACCCGCGGAAACGCCCCACCGGACAACGGCCCGGTGGGGTCCGCACCGCCCTCGGGCCGGCGGTGTCACAGGGCGCGGTAAGTTGACCAGGTGGCGGACGGTACACACGAGCGATGGCGGGCACTGCCACGCCGGGCGCGCTGGGCTCTCGTGGTGTACGTCGGCGGATTCCTGGAGGGGACCTGCTCCCATGTCCTCTGCCTGCTGCGGGGCGGTGTCCACGCCTACTCCGGCTTCGGCCCGCTCCCGCTGCAGGTGTTCTTCGTCGCCCTGGTCGTCCTCGACCCCCTGGCCGTCGTCCTGACCCTGCGGGCGCGGCCCTCGGCCGTCTGGGTGGCGGGCGGCGTGATGACGCTGGACGTCCTCGCCAACTGGTACGTCAACTGGTCCTGGGTGAAGGCGGACCCGGTGCAACTGCTGCAGCCGGTCGGGCTGTTGCCCATCACCCTGTTCGGGCTGTTCGTCGTGGCGACGGTGCTTCCCCTGCGCAATGCGTTCACCGGCGTGGCCACCCGCCAGTGATCCGCAGCCCGCCGCGATCACGAGGAGGACCGAGCCGACGACCACCGAACTGACCTGGCGGGCCAGGGCGCCCCGGACGCCCGGCGGCGCACTCGACGGCCGCGACGAGGGGCTCTCGGTGACCGACGGGACCAGCGGCTGCCGTACGTGCCGCGCGCCGCCTCCGTCACGCCGCGAGGTGACCGCGGCCCTCGACCGGCGGTGAGTGCTACGCGGCGAAAGCGTCGACGCCCGTCAGTTCCGCCGACAGCTGCCACAACCGAGCCGCCTGCTCCGGATCGATCGCCCACTCCCTGACGCCGGCGCGCGCGTCGCCCTCCGGGGCGAGTTCGGCGATGTCGCAGTCCTCCAGATAGACGCCACCGAGCCCGTCCAGCTGCGGGGAGGTCGCCGCCCACACCTGGGTGGCCGCACCCTGCGGCGGGGTCTTGAAGCCCTCGGGGTCGAGCACGTTGCCGTCCTCGTCGATCCACCCGCGCTCGATCATCTCCTCCTTGGGCAGGTGCCGTTGCAGCGGGGTGATGATGCCGCCGGGGTGCAGGGCGAAGGCGCGGACGCCGGCGTCCCGGCCGAGCTTGTCGAGCTGAACGGCGAACAGGACGTTGGCGGTCTTGGCCTGGCCGTAGGCCTCCCACTTGTCGTACCTCCGCCGCCAGTGGAGGTCGTCCCAGCGGACGCCGGAGAAGTGGTGGCCACGGGAGGAGACGGAGACGACTCGGGCACCGCCCGGTGCGATCGCGGGCCACAAACGGTTGACGAGGGCGAAGTGACCGAGGTGGTTGGTGGCGAACTGGGCCTCCCAGCCGGGCCCCACCCGGGTCTCCGGGCATGCCATGATCCCGGCGCTGTCGATCACGATGTCGATGGTCCGTCCGGAGGCGAGGAACCGCTCGGCGAAGCCCCGCACGCTCTCCAGGTCGCCGAGGTCCAGCTCGTCCCGTTCGACGCCGGGGATGCCGGCCAGCGCCTGCTCGGCGACGGCGGGGCGGCGGGCGGGCACGACCACGTGGGCGCCGGCCCTGACGAGCGCGCGGGTGGTCTCCAGGCCGATGCCCGAGTAACCGCCCGTGACCAGGGCGAGCCGTCCGGTCAGGTCGATGCCCCGTAGGACGTCGTCGGCGGTGCTGGCGGCGCCGAAACCGGATCCGATCTTGTGCTGTGCAGTGCTCATGTCCCGAACGCTACGAATTCGAGTGCTCTCGAAGTCAAGCCGGGCGCGCGCAACGGCCGATCTTGCCGTGGCGCGCCCACCCGTTGATCCGCAAGGATGCGGTACGGCAGTCCGGTCCCGACGGAAATGGAGCGCATCGATGACCTCTGCGGCCCCCCACGACCTCGTCGTCACGCAGGCCACCCTCGCCGACTGGCCGGTGATCGCCGGGTGGGCGGCGGCGGAGGGCTGGAATCCCGGACTGTCCGACGGGCCCGCGTTCTTCGCGCAGGACCCCGAAGGGTTCTTCCTCGGCCGCATCGACGGGGAGCCGGTCTCGGCCATCTCCGTCGTGAACTACGGCGCGGACTATGCCTTCCTGGGCTGCTACCTCGTCCGCCCCGACCTGCGCGGCCACGGTCACGGCCTCACCACCTGGAAGACCGCCCTCGCCCACGCCGGCGACCGGACCGTCGGCCTGGACGGCGTCGTCGCCCAGCAGGCCAACTACCGCCAGTCCGGGTTCGAACTCGCCTACCGCACCATCCGGTTCTGCGGCACCGCCCCGCAGGGTGAGACCCCCGCGGGCGTCCGTCCGGCCGGTCCCGGCGACCTCGCGGCGATCACCGCCTACGACCGTGCCTGCTACCCGGCCGACCGTCCGCGCTTCCTCGCCGAGTGGCTCGCCGGCCCCGGCCACCGGACCTTCGTCCGTCACGACGGCGCACGCCTCACCGGCTACGGCGTGCTCCGCCCCGGCCGGGACACCCTGCGCATCGGACCCCTCTTCGCGGACACCGCCGACGACGCCCGCGCCCTCTTCGCCGCCCTCACCGCCGGCGCCGCCGGACACGAGGTCGCCATCGACGTGCCCGAGCCGAACGCGGCCGGCGTCGCGCTCGCCGAACAGGCCGGATTCCAGGCCTCGTTCGAGACCGCCCGCATGTACACCGGGCCCGTCCGCCCGCATGCCCAGGACCGCGTGTTCGGCGTTACCACGCTCGAACTCGGCTGACCGGCCGGGCCGTTGCACCCGAAGGGGCGCCGGGCTGTGTCTGATATGCGGCACCGCCGCGTGGGCGCGACCAGCCACGATGGCGCCGCGGACGAACGACGGCACATCACGGCACTGCGAGCGGAGCGCTAGTGCACCGGCTCGGCCGGCACGTCTGCCTTCGGGGTGACGACGTGTCGCCGGGCCGGGAAGGCGTGACGCCGGCACGCGGCGACCGTCGCCAGCGCGAGAACCGCGGGCGTCAGCGCGGTCCAGGGCAGGGCTCCGGCGCCCAGCGCGTCCAGGGCCACGCCACCGGCGAGCGAACCGGCGGCGATACCCGCGTTGTACACCGTCGTCTGCAACGAGGTCGCCACATCGGCCTCGGCCGGACCCGAGGCGTCGACCAGTGCGGTCTGGATCAGCGTCGGCGCCCCGCCGAAGGCCGCACCCCACAGGGCCACCGCCCCGACCAGCAGCACATGCGCCCGCGCACCCAGGCCCAGCACCAGCAGCACCCCGGCGAACAGCACGAGCGCCGCGAGCAGCGTCGCCCGCAGATGCCGGTCGATCAGGACTCCGGTGACCCAGATCCCGGCCACCGTGGCCGTCCCGAACAGTGCCAGCAGCAGGCCCGTACGGCCGTACCCGGCATGCCGGGCGAACGGGGCGACGTAGGTGTACATCACCTGGTGCCCCAGCAGCAGGAACAGGGTCACCGAGAGCACCGGGCGGATCCCAGGGCGCAGGGCGACGCGGAGGAGCGGCACGCGCGCGTGCGGGGGTTCGCCGGGGAAACCGGGCACCCCGAGCCGTATCCAGGCCGCGAGCAGGACGGCGAGCGCGGCCAGTGTCCCGAAGGCCGCCCGCCAGCCCATCGCACCGGCCAGCGCGGTACCGGCGGGCACCCCGAGCGACAGGGCCAGGGTGATACCGGCGAGCACGATCGCGATGGCCCGCCCACGCCGATCGGCCGGCACCATCCGGGCCGCGTAACCGGCCAGCATCGCCCACAGTGTGCCGCCCATCGCGCCGGCCAGCAGCCGCGCCGCGAAGGTGAGCGGGTACGACGACGACAGCGCCACCAGTGCGTTGCTGACGGCGAAGCCCAGCAGGGCGCCGCACAGCACCGGCCGTCGCGGCAGCCCGCGCAGGGCCGCGGTGACCGGGACCGCGGCCAGGAAGGAGGCCGCCGCGTAGGCGGTGACGAGGAAGCCGATCCGGGACTCGGCGACCCCCAGCGGGGGCGCCATCGCGGGCAGCAGGCCGGCCGGGAGGAGTTCTGTGAGGACGGCGGTGAACGCCGCGCAGGACAGGGCGAGCAGCCCCGGCCAGGGCAGCGGGCCGCCCTTGACCTGGGAAGACGTGGAGGACAAGATCATGCGACCATGGTCGGAGCCTGACACCAGTGTGAAGGTCAAGCGCGGACCCGGAGGCAAGCATGCGGATCGGTGAACTGTCCCGTCGCACGGGTGTCGCCACCCGCCTGCTGCGCTACTACGAGGAACAGGATCTCCTCCACCCCGAACGCGCCGACAACGGCTACCGCAGCTACCCCGACTCCGCGGTCGCCGACGTCCAGCAGATCCGCGGCCTGCTGGACTCCGGCCTGACCACCGAGATGATCCGCGCGATCCTGCCGTACCTCTCCGGGCCCGGCGACCTCCACCCGCCCGCCGAGTGCGTGACCCCCGAGACGGCCGCCCTGCTCCAGGGGCACATCGAGCGCATCCAGTCCCGCATCGACTGCCTGGCCCGCAACCGCGACCGGCTCGGCGCCTACCTGGCCGCCGTACGGCCGGACACGCGGTAATCCCGTTGCCCGGCCGGAGCGCTCCTGCTGAGCTGGGTCCATGGACCACTCGGCGGTGCTCGCCCGCTACGACCGTGACATGCGCGAGAACGCGCCCCCCGACGGCCCCGGTGCCCGGACCGAACGGGCCGGCGCGGTCGTGCGCCAGGTCGCGGACGCGCACGGCTGGAACGGCGTGCTCTGGTCCGACCTGGACGCGGCGGGCGCGGACCGGGTGATCCAGGACCAGATCGCCCACTTCACGGGTCTCGGCCGCGACTTCGAGTGGAAGCTGTACGGCCACGACCGGCCGGAGGATCTCGGCGCCCGGCTCACCGCAGCCGGATTCCGGGCCGAGCCCGAGGAGACGCTGCTGATCGGCGAGACCGACCGGCTCGCCCTGGACGCCGAACCGCCGGCGGGCATCCGTCTCGTGCGGGTCACCGACCCGGCCGGCGTCGACCTCGTCGTGGGCGTCCACGAGAAGGCGTTCGGCGCCGACGGCACCCGGCTGCGGCACCGGCTGCTCGCCCGCCTGGCCGCCGACCCCGGCACGGTCGTCGCCGTGGTCGCCCTCGCCGGGGACGAACCCGTCAGCGCCGCCCGGATGGAGCTGGTGCCCGGCACCCGGTTCGCCGGGCTGTGGGGCGGCGGCACCGTCGAGGCCTTCCGGGGCCGGGGCGTCTACCGCGCCCTGGTCGCCCACCGTGCCCGCGTCGCCGCCGCCCACGGCTACCGCTACCTCCAGGTCGACGCCTCACCCATGAGCCGCCCGATCCTCGAGCGCCTCGGCTTCCACGCACTGAGCACCACGACTCCCTACCTGTACGGGAGTTGAAGCCGGCGTCAGTGCCGTACGCGGGCCCGGTCCAGCGCGGCGACACCCACCGCGGCCAGGGCGATCTGGAGGAACCACTCGATCCAGTCCGGCCCCTTGGTGTTCGCGACCCCGAACCCGGCGGCTATGGCCGAGCCCAGCAGCGCGGCCACGATGCCGACGACGATGGTCCACAGCATGCCGATGTGCTGGCGGCCGGGGACGACCAGGCGTCCCAGCACCCCGATGACGAGACCGATGACTATGGCACTGATGATGCCCGAGATCTCCATGTCCACCCCTTTGCATCGTGCTTCCCGCTCATCATCTGCCCGCTGTGGGCGAAGGCAGTCCGCTGCGCTTATTGCCGGGACTTTCTGTTCACCCGGCCTTCATGCCATGTACCTTTCAACTAATCGACGCGTGTAGAACCCTCAAGCGGGCTCTACGCGCGCAGACTTGGCGCCCGCACCGCCTCTCCCCACCCCTCATGGAGGTTCGCCGGATGCTTCGATCCAGGAGATCCCGCCACAGACTCACCACCGCCCTGGCCGGATTCGGGCTGCTGCTCACCGGGGCCGCGGTCCAGGCAGGCAGCGGGACCGCCGCCCACGCGGCGACCACGCACCGCATCCTGTTCGACAACGCCCACGCCGAGACGGCCGGAAACGCCGACTGGATCATCTCCACAAGTCAGCCCGACCCGCTCGGCCAGGACTCCTCCCCGTCGGCCGAGACGGACTGGACCGGCGCCCTGTCCTCCTGGGGCGTGGCGCTGCAGAAGACCGGTGGCTACAGCCTGAAGACGCTGCCGTCCGGATCCAGCCTCAGCTATGGCGGCTCGTCCTCGACCGACCTGTCGAACTTCGACACGCTGGTGCTTCCGGAGCCGAACACGCTGTTCACGAGCGCCGAGAAGACGGCGATCATGAACTTCGTCAAGAACGGCGGCGGTCTGTTCATGATCTCCGACCACACCGGGGCCGACCGCAACAACGACGGCCAGGACGCGGTCGAGATCCTCAACGACCTGATGACGAACAACAGCGTCGACTCCACCGACCCGTTCGGCTTCTCGATCGACTCGCTGAACATCACCTCCGGCTACCCGGCGGCGATCAGCGACAGCACCGACCCGGTCCTGCACGGCTCGTTCGGCACCGTCACCAAGAGTCTGATCGCCAACGGCACCACCGCCACCCTCAAGCCCGCCGACAACTCCTCCGTCAAGAGCCTGCTCTACCGCAGCGGCTACTCCGGCAACACCGGGGCCTTCTTCCTCACCAGCACCTTCGGCAGCGGCCGGGTCGCCTTCTGGGGCGACAGCTCCCCGATCGACGACGGCACCGGACAGTCCGGCAACACCCTGTACGACGGCTGGAACGACTCCGGCGCCACCAACGCGGCTCTCGCCCTCAACGCCACCGCCTGGCTGGCCGGTTCGGGCACCGGCGGCGGCAGCGGAGGCGGCGGTACAGGCAGCTGCACCGCCGCCCAGCTGCTGGTCAACCCGGGCTTCGAGTCCGGTGCCACCTCCTGGACCGCCTCCAGCGGTGTCATCAACAGCGACACCGGCGAGGCGGCCCGCACCGGCTCCTACAAGGCCTGGCTGAACGGATACGGTTCCGCCCACACCGACACGCTCTCCCAGCCGGTGACCGTCCCGGCCGCCTGCACGAGCGCGACTCTCTCCTTCTACCTGCACGTCGACACGGCGGAGACGACCACCTCGACGGCGTACGACACGCTCAAGGCACAGGTGGTCAACAGCAGCGGAACGGTGCTGTCCACGCTTGCGACCTACTCGAACCTGAACGCGGCGAGCGGATACACCCAGCGCAGCTTCAACCTCGCGGGCTACGCGGGCCAGACGGTCACGATCAAGTTCACCGGCACCGAGGGGTCCACCCTCCAGACGTCGTTCGTGATCGACGACACCGCGCTCAACGTGAGCTGAACCACGCGGGGGTGGGCCGTCCGGGCCCACCCCCCTCGGTCATGCCGCCGGCACGGTGGTCTGCGGAGTGTTCCAGCCGGAGACCCGCACACCCGGCGCCGAGCCGTGCAGATCGGCCGTCCGGTAGGTGGCCGTCAGCGTCACCGACTCGCCCGGCCACAGGCTCACCTCGTTGTCCGACCAGCGCACCGGCAGCACCGGCGTGCCCTGCCCGTCCACGAGGTGGACGTCCGTCAGCAGCGCCGGGGCCGTCCCGCTGCCCGTGTTCCGGAGGGTGACCGTCGTGGTCGAGGTGCCCTCCGACGACTCGGTGGCCGCCGTCGCCGACACCGGCACCCGCGCCATCGAGGCGAGCCCCTTCAGATCGGCGTAGCTCGTCGTCGGCGTGTAGTACCAGGTGGTGCCGTTCCAGTCGAGGGTGTCGGGCCGGGTGGAGAGCCAGTACACGTTCCGGCTCACCTCCTTGCCGTCCGCGCCCGTCAGAACCAGCCGGAGCAGATACGTCGGCGGCAGTCCGCTCACCGAGGACGGCAGGGTGAGCGCGGTGCTGTGCGCCCCGTCGCCGTTGACGCCCAGTCCGCTGACGGTCTTGTCGTACCTCCGCGTGCCGTCGGGGTCGAAGAGTGTGGCCCGTACGGTGAGTCCGGTCGCCGCGGCGTGCCGGTGGTTGACGACGACGACCGAGCGGTCGTCGTAGGAGTACTGGACGTGCAGCGGCTCGTTCGCCTTCTTCGCCCCGAAGTAGGCTCCGCCCTGGTCCAGGTAGCGATCCGTGAGCTGCCAGTGCAGGGAGGTCCAGCCGCTGTTGAACATCCAGTGGATGACGCCGGTCGAGGGCTTGGCGGAGTCCGTGGCGTTGCGGTCGTACGCCTCGAACTGGGCGCGGACGTTCTCGTACTGGGCCAGCTGGGCCTTGCCCACATAGTCGGCGAGGCTGGTGGGAGCGCCGTAGCGGCCGGTGAGGGCGGCGTCGTAGATCTTGAGCGTGCCGAAGACCGGGGACGGCGAGCGGTGGTACTGCTTGGCGTCCGGGTCCTTCCAGAGGGTGTCCAGTTCGGCGGGGGTCATCATGCGGCGCAGGGTGTCGAGGGTGGGGATGCTCGGTCCCGCGCTGGTCTCGGAGTTGAAGCCGGTGGCCCCGCCCTCGCGCTTGGCGTACCAGTAGCCGGGTGGCACCCAGTCGTACGGCCCCGTCATCTTCATGCCCGAGGCACCGAGTTGGGGCGAGGGCTTCTCCGAGGCGGCGGAGACCACCGGAAGGGGCCAGTCGGCGGCCTTCAGGGCGTCCAGGTAGGTCTTCTCGATCTTCGCGTCCGGTGCGAAGTCGCTGCCGATCAGGAAGGAGATCACGCTCGGGTGGCCGCGCAGCCGGGCGGCCTCGGCGGCCATGGACGCCTTCGCCACGGGGTAGTCGGCGTCGGTCCACTTGTCGCCGGTCTCGCCGCCGTTGACCTGGCCCTCCCACTTGTCGCAGCACTCCCAGCCGGGAAGGGTGAGGACGCCGTAGCGGTCGGCCAGGTCGAAGAACTCGTCCGGCTCCAGGTGCCCTTCCAGACGGATCGTGTTCAGGCCCAGGTCGAGGGCGTACTTCAGCCGGTCCTCGACATAGGTGCGGTCCCAGCGCAGGAACTCGTCCGGCGACCAGCCGCCGCCCTTGACCAGCAGCCTGCGGCCGTTGATCCGGTACCGGCGTGCGCCGTCGGCGTTCAGGGGCGCCTGGACGTCACGGATGCCGAAGGTCTCGTGCGCGGTGTCCGAGGTCGTACCGGCGACGGACGCGGTGACGTCGAGGTCGTACAGCGGCTGCCCGCCCATCCCGGCCGGCCACCACACCTTCGGCGAGGTGAGGCGCAGGCCCGGGACGTCGGCGGGGGAGAAGACGACGGTCTTCGTCTCGTGGGCGGCGAGCGGGACCTGCCGGGTGAACGTCGTGGCGCCGATGCGTCCGGTGATCTCGGCGGTGACCGCGGCGCCGGTGTCGTTGCGGGCCTGCGCCTTCACGGTCAGGTCGGCGGAGGCGAGCGACGGCACGGCCAGTTCGGTGACGACGTGCGCGTCGCGCAACGCCACCGGGCCGCCCCTGCGTACCACGACGTCCCGGACGATCCCCATGTTCCGGTCGGCCGGCGGCTGGAGCCAGTCGATCCAGCCCGTGGTGAGGTCCTTTTTCGGGTCGTTGGGCTGGACACGGAAGGCGACCGTGTTGGTGCCGGACCGGACCAGCGGGGTGATGTCCAGCTCGTGCCGGGGGTAGACGCCGGTGACGTCCGCGGCCTTTGCCGCCTGGTGGCCGTTGACATAGACGTCGGCCGCCGAGATCACCCCGCTGAAGTCGAGGAAGGTGCGCCGCGCGGTGTCCTCGACCGTGAAGTCGGAGCGGTACCACCAGGGGACCTGGAAGTCCGCCTTCGGGATCTTCTGCTGGTTGGTGGAGTAGAACGGGTCGGCGTACACGCCGTCGGCGAGCAGCGCGGCCAGGACCGTCGAGCGGGGGCCCGCCGGGAACCAGTTCCTGGCCGGATAGCCGGGGGAGGAGACGACCGCCGGCGCGTCGCTCACCTTCGCCGCGGACTGGATGGCGTATCCCTGGAGGGGGGTTCCGGTGCCGGCCGCCGACGGGACGCGGGTGGCCGGGACGGGACCGTGCGGCGCCGGCTGATGCCGGGAGCCGGCCCACGCGCCGCTGGTCAGGGAGCCGAGCAGGCCGAGGACCAGCGCGGTGACGGCGCATCGGCGTCCGGGGGCGGGGCGAGAGTACATGGCAGAGCTCCGGCCTTGTAAAGTTAGGAAACTTTACTAACTCGGTTCAAGCTAGGGCGCCGTGCGGGCCGTGTCAATGACCGTCGGCCCGCGCATTGTTCGACCCGTCAGTTTCCGGCCGCCCTGTGCTCGAACACCAGGTCGCGGGCCGTGTCCAACGCCGTGGCGACCGCGCCGAGCAGCACCGCGTCCTCGCCGAGCCGGCTCGGCGCGATCCGCGGGCGCAGCGGGGTGAGGGCGCGCACCCGCTCCTGGACCGGGCGCAGCAGCAGGTCGATGCTGTGGCCGACGCCGCCGCCGAGCACGACCAGATCCGGGTCGAGCACGGCGGCGGCCGCCGCCACGGTGTACGCGATCCGCTCGCCCTCCAGCTCCACCGCCCGTGCGGCGGCCGGGTGACCCTGCCGGGCCGCGTCGAAGACCGCCTTCGCCGTGAGCTGCCCGCTCATCCCGAACTCCCGGGCGGCCTCCACCACGGCCACCCCGGACACCGCGTCCTCCAGTCGCTCCGGCTTCTGCCGGCCCGGCCAGGGCAGGAAGCCGATCTCGCCGGCCAGTCCGTGCGCCCCCGTGAACAGCCGCCCGTCGCTGACGACACCCATGCCGAGTCCGGTGCCGATCAGGATGTACGCGAACAGCCGGCTGCCCCTGCCGACGCCGTACGCGTACTCGCCGAGCGCGGCGAGATTGGCGTCGTTGTGCACCTCCAGCGGCACGCCCAGTTCCCCGCGCATCCGGTCGACGAGCCCCGCGCGGCCCCAGCCGGGCAGATGCATCGCGTACCGCACCCGCCGCTGCTTAGCGTCGTAGACGCCGGGCGTGCCGACCACGCCGTGCACCACCCCGGCCGGGTCCACGCCCGAATTCGCGATCACCTGGCGGGCGGTGCCCACGACCAGGTCGGCGAGGGCGGCGGAGGCGCGGGCCCGGTTGCGTACGTCGGACCGGGCGACGACCGTGCCGTCCAGGTCGGCCACCGCCACCCGCAGCCAGCCCCGGCCGATGTCCACGCCGAGCGCGTATCCGGCGGCCGGGTCGGGGGCGTAGAGCACGGCGGTGCGTCCGCGCTCCGGGGCGTGCGTCCCGACCTCGTGCACCAGGCCGGCCGACTCCAGGGAGGCCAGCGCGCTGGAGACCGTCGGCTTCGACAGGCCGGTCTCGCGGGCGAGCTGGGCGCGCGAGGCGGCGCCGAGGGTGCGCAGCCGGTCCAGCAGCAGCCGCTCGTTGGCGCTGCGCAGCCGCCGGCGGCTCCAGGGCTGTTCCTGCTGCTCTTCGACGTCGCTGGCGGTCATCGGACCATTCTCAGGTATTCCCGGCGCATACTTGACGCCCCTAGTAAGGCTCCTTAACTTTATCGGCCAGTCAGCCCGCCGGGTGCCGTCGAGGCCGCCCGTGGCGTCAGGAGTCCCCATGTCCGGTAGTCCGCCACCCGCGGGTGGCTTCGTCCGCCGTGTCGGCCTGTTCCAGGCCACGGCCATCAACATGAGCCAGATGTGCGGCATCGGCCCGTTCGTCACGATCCCGCTGATGGTCACCGCCTTCGGCGGCCCGCAGGCGGTCATCGGGTTTGTCGCGGGTGCCGTCCTCGCGCTGTGCGACGGCCTGGTCTGGGCCGAGCTGGGCGCCGCGATGCCCGGCTCCGGCGGCAGTTACGTCTATCTGCGCCAGGCCTTCCAGTACCGCACGGGCCGGCTGATGCCGTTCCTGTTCGTGTGGACGGCGATGCTCTTCATCCCGCTGATCATGTCCACGGGCGTGGTCGGTTTCGTGCAGTACCTGGGCTATCTGGCCCCCGGTCTCGGACAGACGGCGGGCGACCTGGTCGGCCTCGGCGTCATCGCCCTGGTCGTGCTCCTGCTCTGGCGCGGCATCGAGCACATCGCCCGGATCACCACCGTGATGTGGACCGTGATGATCGCCTCGGTGCTCCTGGTGATCGCCGCCGCGGCCACCGACTTCAGTCCCCACCTGGCCTTCACCTACCCGTCGGGCGCCTTCGACCTGACGAGCGACCACTTCTGGCTCGGCTTCGCCGCGGGGCTGACCATCGGCATCTACGACTACCTCGGCTACAACACCACCGCGTACATGGGCGCCGAGATCAAGGACCCCGGCCGTACGCTCCCGCGCTCGATCCTGTTCTCCATCCTCGGCATCATGGCGATCTACCTGCTGCTGCAGATCGGCACCCTCGGCGTCGTCGACTGGTCCCGGATGGCCGACCCGCACGACATCGCCTCCACCTCGGTCGCCTCCGCGGTGCTGGAGAAGACCTGGGGCGAGGGCGCCGCCGACACGGTCACCGTGCTGATTCTGATCACGGCCTTCGCCTCGGTCTTCACCGGCCTGCTCGGCGGTTCCCGGGTGCCCTACGACGCCGCCCGCGACCGCGTCTTCTTCCGGCCGTACGAGAAGCTGCACCCGCGGCACCGCTTCCCGGTGCTGGGTCTGGCGACCATGGGTGTGATCACCGCCGTCGGCTTCCTGATCGGCCGTCACACCGACCTCGCCACCCTGATCCAGCTGCTGACCACGGTGATGGTCATCGTCCAGGCGCTCGCCCAGATCGTGGCGCTGACCGTGCTGCGCCGACGGCGGCCGGACCTGCGCCGCCCGTACCGGATGTGGCTCTACCCCCTGCCGAGCATCCTCGCCTTCGCCGGCTGGTGCGTGATCTACGGCTATGCCGACAAGAACTCCCCGGGCCGCCACCCCATCGAGTGGTCCCTGGCCTGGCTGGCCCTCGGCTGTGTGGCCTTCGTCGTCTGGGCGCGGCTCGAGAGGGTGTGGCCGTTCGGCGCAAGGGAGATCAGCGAGGAGTACAAGGTCCTTGAGATGAGCTAGCTGTGTTGTCCGGAGAGGTTGGTGACGCGGCAGTCTTCGGTGTGCGATCAGAGGACGACACCGGGTTGGACAGGGCCTTCAAGGCGCTGGCCGACGACACGCGCCGGCGCCTGCCGGACCGGCTCCACGAGAACAACGGCCAGACGCTGGGCGAACTGTGCGAGCGCATCGCCATGACGCGCCAGTCGGTCACCCAGCATCTGGCCGTCCTGGAGGCCGCCCACCTGATCAGCGCGGTGCGGCGGGGGCGGGAGAAGCTGCACTACCTCAACCCCGTGCCGCTCCAGGAGATCCAGGAGCGGTGGATCGACAAGTTCGAGCGCCCGCGCCTGGGCGCGCTCGGAGCCCTGAAGCGACGAGCCGAGTAAGCCATGACCGACAAGCCGGGTTTCGTGTACGTCACCTACATCGCGAGCACGCCCGGGAAGGTCTGGGAGGCGCTCACCGACGCCGACCTGACGGCCGCCTACTGGGGTCATCGCAACGAGTCCGACTGGCGACCGGGCTCCCGCTGGGCGCACGTACGCACCGACGGTTCCGGAACCGCCGACGTGGTCGGCCGGGTGGTGGAGAGCGAACCGCCGGTCCGGCTGGTCACCACCTGGGCCGCGCCCGACCAGGAGAACCGGGCGGACCGGCACTCCCGCGTCACCTTCGAGATCAGCCCGTACGAGGACATCGTGCGGCTGACCGTGGTCCACGAGGACCTCAACGACGAGGGCGAGCGTTCGGACGTCGCGTCCGGCTGGCCGGCCGTGCTGTCCAACCTCAAGTCGCTGCTGGAGACCGGCCGCACGCTGCCGCAGGAGCCCTGGCTGGTGCCGGGACGCTGAGCGGGCGCCGGGAGGCCGGTCCGCCCGCGCGGACCGGCCTGCCTCCTGTGTGTCTTCCTTTCCTCGCGTCTCTGGTTACGGCCTGGGCGTGCTCCTGGCCGCCGTGCCGGCACAGACGAGTCCGAGCGCGAGTGCCAGTGCGCCGATGACGATGTTGTTGATGATCACGCCCGCGTCCGGGCCGCTGCCCACGATCCACGGGGCGATGATCATCCAGATGCCCATGGCGCACATGGCCCAGCTGAGGCCGTACATCCGCTCGGGAGCCCGGGTGAATCCCAGTGCCAGCAGCCCTATGGCGATACCCAGGATCAGGTTGTGCGTCATGAGGGCGGGCTGGCTCGCCGTGTAGTGCACTATCCACGGAGATGCCGCGCAGTACAGGCCGACCAGGAAGACCGGCCCGTCCACGAGCGCCACATCACGACCGCCGAGCATGCGGGCGTAGCGTGCCCGCATTTCGGAGACATCGGGGTGGGTCGTCATATCACCCCTGTGCGAGACGTTGGCCATGACTCGTCTCCTTTTTGACTTTGCAGGCCAGACCGCGTCTGGTGCGGTGTGCGGATACCACCGCATGTTCCCAGTTTGCTCTTATTTATTCTTTATGTGTAGACCCGTGAGGGTGAGCGGGTGAGCACCGACTCCGCGTGGCGGCGCTGCAGCATGAGCAGCACCCGGGTGGTGTCGTGGGCGATCGGCCGGCAGGTGATCGTGCCGGACCGCTCCAGCGGATCCCCGGCGACGCTGAGGTCCGGCAGCACGGCCGCCCCCAGCCCCTCGGCCGGTGTACGTACCGGTGCGTCACGTATCCGGCGCGCATCGCGATCAGCGGCACGCCGGGCAGGTCCTCGGCACCGACCGCGGGAAGTGAGGCCGGTGGGGCTGTCCGGGCACACACACCACCGGCCGGCCGCTCAGCAGCTGCGTGCACTCCATGCCCGCGGGCACCTCGTCGCCGTCGAGGTGGTTGACCAGCCCCAGATCGAAACCGCCCTCCACGAGGCCGCGCCGGATCTCCACGTGGCGCCCGACCGCTTACGCTCCAGCAGATCGACCCCGAGTTCCCGCTCCAGGTTGCGTACCGTCTCACTCAACGCCGGCTGGGACGCAGTTCGTCAGCCGCCCGGCGCAGTTAGCCGAGCCGGGTCACGGCCGCTGTGTATTCCAGCTGTTCGGTCCGCACCGGCGCAGAATGCGGGGCGCCAAGGACCCGGTTCAAGAGTTTTCCCGTCACACCTTCGTGAAATTCAATGGTCCGGGATACGAGACCGGTCGGGTTTTCCTTGACGGTCCTCCCCGGCGGCTGCCACGATCGTCGGCATGACGATGCGACTGGACCTTACGCGGCGACGCCATGTCGACCTCGCGCGCGTTTCCAGCGCCTCCTGTTGCGCCGCGGCCTGATCGCCCGACTCCTCCGCCGATCCGCCGCTCTCCGCTCCACTCCGGTACCCCCTGAATTCCCTCTTCGTTCCGTGGAATTCGGCATGCCCGGAAAACGTCACCGAGCAATTCCGCACCAGGAGTTCCGCATGCCCGCAGCGCCCGTGAAATTCGCCTACTGGGTCCCCAATGTCAGCGGGGGACTCGTCACCAGCACGATCGAACAGCGCACCGACTGGGGTTACGACTACAACCGCGAACTCGCCGTACTCGCCGAGAACAACGGGTTCGAGTACGCCCTCAGCCAGGTCCGCTACACGGCCAGCTACGGCGCCGAGTACCAGCACGAGTCGACCGGCTTCAGCCTGGCCCTGCTGCTGGCCACCGAGCGCCTGAAGGTCATCGCCGCCGTCCACCCCGGACTGTGGCACCCCGGTGTCCTCGCCAAACTGGGCGCCACCGCCGACCACTTGTCGGCCGGCCGCTTCGCCGTGAACGTCGTGTCCGGCTGGTTCAAGGGCGAGTTCACCGCGCTCGGCGAGCCCTGGCTGGAGCACGACGAGCGCTACCGTCGCTCGGAGGAGTTCATCACCGCCCTGCGGAAGATCTGGACCGAGGACCACGCCGAACTCGCCGGTGACTTCTACCGGTTGCGTGACTTCACCCTCAAGCCCAAGCCCCTCAACACCCCCGAACGCCCGCACCCGGAGATCTTCCAGGGCGGCAACTCCACGGCCGCCCGGCGGATGGCGGGCCGGGTCTCCGACTGGTACTTCTCCAACGGCAAGGACTTCGACGGGGTCGTCGACCAGGTCGAGGACGTCCGCGTCTTTGCCGCCCAAGCCGGCCGCAAGGCACCGGGGTTCGGCCTCAACGGTTTCCTCATCGCCCGCGACACCGAGGCCGAGGCCCGCGAGACCCTCCGCGAGATCGTCGCGAAGGCCGACACCGAGGCGGTCGAGGGCTTCGGTGCCGCCGTGCGGCAGGCGGGTCAGTCCACGGCCGACAGGAAGGGCATGTGGCAGGACTCCGCCTTCGAGGACCTGGTGCAGTACAACGACGGCTTCCGCACCGGGCTCATCGGCACCCCGGAGCAGATCGCGGAGCGCATCGTCGCCTACAAGAAGCTCGGCGTCGATCTCTTCCTGCTCGGCTTCCTGCACTACCACGAGGAGGTCGAGTACTTCGGCAAGCGGGTGCTGCCGCTCGTACGGGAGCTGGAGGCCCAACTGCCCGACGGCGACCCGGAGTCCGTGCCCGCGAGCATCTGACCGACCCCGTTCCGCACCGCACCGCAGAAAAAGAGGTACCCATGGCCACCGTCCTGTCCGTCTCCGGCAGCCCCTCCGCCTCCTCCCGCACGGGCCGCCTGCTGCGCCACCTGGACCAGCGGCTGATCGCCCAGGGACACGAGGTGATTCCGCTCGACGTCCGCACCATCCCCGGCGAGGCCCTGCTCGGGGCGGACGTCCGGCATCCCGCGATCGCCGAGGCCGCCGAGCTGTTCGCCCGTGCCGACGGCGTCCTGATCGGCACACCCATCTACAAGGCGTCGTACTCCGGTGTCCTGAAGGCGCTGCTGGATCTGCTCCCGCAGTACGCGCTCACCGGCAAGACCGTGCTGCCGCTCGCCACCGGAGGCTCGACCGCGCATGTCCTCGCCATCGACTACGCACTGCGTCCGGTGCTGCACTCCATGGGCGCCGCCCATGTCGTCCAGGGCTGGTTCACCCTCGACAAGGACATCACCGTACGGGAGGACGGCTCACTGACCGTCGCCGCGGCCACCGCCGAGGCGCTGGGCCACGTGGTGGACCAGTTCTCCGCCGTCCTCGACCGCGCCCCGGTGCTGGTGGCGGCGAGCTGACCGCCATGCCCGCACACATCATCGCCGACGACACCGAGGCGCTCGCCGTCGCCGGGGCCCTGGCCACGGAGTTCCGCGCCGGGGCCGCCGAGCGGGACGCCGGGCGGCGGCTGCCACGGGCCGAGCTGGACCGCCTGTCCGCCTCCGGGCTGCTCGCCGTGACCGTGCCCGCCGAGCACGGCGGCGCCGATGTAGGCGCCGGGACCCTGGCGGAGATCTTCCGGCTGCTCGGCTCGGCCGACGCCAGCCTCGCCCAGATCCCGCAGAGCCACTTCGCCTACGTCAACGTGATCCGTCGCCAGGGGACCGAGGAGCAGCGGAAGTTCTTCTTCGCCGAGCTGCTGGCCGGCCGCCGGCTCGGCAACGCCCAGTCCGAGGCCGGCACCAGGCACGTCCAGGACATCCGCACCCGCCTGGAACCCCAGCGCGACGGTTCGTACCTGCTGACCGGCGTCAAGCACTACTGCACCGGTGCCCTGTTCGCCGACTGGATCCCGGTGCTGGCCCGCGCCGAGGGCGACGACCCGCATGTCGCCTACGTCCCCCGGGACGCCCCCGGTGTGACGGTGGTCGACGACTGGGACGGCATGGGCCAGCGGACGACCGCGAGCGGTACCGTCCGCCTGGACGCCGTCCCCGTGCCCGCCGACCGTGTCCTGCCGCACCATCTCACCTTCCAGGGTCCGCAACTCCACGGCGCCCTCGCCCAGTTGTTGCACGCGGCCATCGACGCCGGCATCGCCTGGGGAGCGCTCACGGAGGCGGCCGAGTTCGTCCGCACCAGGAGCCGCCCCTGGTTCGAGAGCGGAGCCGAGACCGCGGCCGAGGACCCGCTCCTCGTGCAGCGCTTCGGCGAACTCGGTCTCCAGGTGCGGACGGCCGAGGCGCTGCTGAAGGAGGCCGCACGCGCGGTCGACGTGGCCCGCGCCCACCTCACCGACGACTCGGCGGCCGAAGCCTCCCTCGCCGTGGCCGCCGCCAAGGTGCGCTCGGCCGAGGCCGCGGTGGAGGTGGCGAGCGCCCTGTTCGAGGTGGCCGGCACCCGGTCGGCGCTGAACTCGCTGAACCTGCACCGCCATTGGCGCGACGCCCGCACCCACAGCCTGCACGACCCGGCCCGCTGGAAGATCCAGCACATCGGCCGGTACGTGCTCAACGGAACCCGGCCGCCCCGGCACGGCCTGCTCTAACGGACACTCGCGATCGGAGACCCCGTGTCCCTCACCTTCCACTGGTTCCTGCCCACCAACGGCGACAGCCGCCATGTCGTCGGCGGCGGCCACGGCACCCCGGCCACCGCCTCCGGACGGGACCGGCCCCCGACGGTCGCCTATCTGAGCCAGATCGCCCGGGCCGCCGAGGACCTCGGCTTCGTCGGCGCGCTCACCCCGACCGGTGCCTGGTGCGAGGACGCATGGCTGACCACCGCGATGGTCAGCCAGAACTCCGAGCGGCTGAAGTTCCTCGTCGCCTTCCGGCCCGGCTCCGTCTCGCCCACGCTCGCCGCGCAGATGGCGTCCACCTTCCAGCGGCACACCGCGGGGCGGCTGCTGCTCAACGTCGTCACCGGCGGCGAGAGCCACGAGCAGCGGGCCTACGGCGACTTCCTCGACAAGGACGCACGGTACCGCCGTACCGGCGAATTCCTGCACATCGTGCGGGACCTGTGGGACGGCAGGAGCGTCGACCTGCACGGCGAGCACCTGCGGGTCGAGGAGGCGCAGCTCAGCCGGGTGCCCGACCCGGTGCCCGAGGTGTACTTCGGCGGCTCCTCGCCCGCCGCCGGTGAGGTCGCGGCCCGGTACGCGGACGTGTACCTCACCTGGGGCGAGCCGCCCGCCCAGGTCGCCGGGAAGATCGCCTGGATCCGGAAGCTCGCCGCCGGGCACGGCCGTACCCCCCGCTTCGGGATCCGGTTGCACGTCATCACCCGGGACACCTCCGAGCAGGCCTGGGCGGAGGCCGGCCGGCTGCTCGACGGCTTCGACCCGCAGACCGTACGGGCCGTCCAGGCGGGCCTCGCCCGCAGCGAGTCGCAGGGCCAGCAGCGCATGCTCGCCCTGCACGGCGGCAGCCGCGAGAGCCTGGAGATCCACCCCAACCTGTGGGCCGGCATCGGTCTGGTGCGCGGAGGCGCGGGCACCGCCCTGGTCGGCAGCCACGAGGAGGTCGCCGACCGGATCAGGGAGTACCACGCCCTCGGCATCGACGAGTTCGTCCTCTCCGGCTATCCGCACCTGGAGGAGGCGTACTGGTTCGGCGAGGGCGTGCTGCCCCGGCTCGCAGCGCGGGGACTGTGGACGCATCCCGGCGGTACGGCGTCCGCCGCATCGGCCCAGGTGCCGTTCGCGAGCTGACCAACCGGCCGTGGCAGGCTTCGGGTTCATGACACGAGAACCGAACGGCGTCTCCGGGGCCGTCACTTGGGGCCTGCTGGCCGCGTGGGCCGTGCACGACACCGAGGAAGTGGTGATGATGCCGCGGTGGGTGCGCACCCATGTGCCGGAGCTGCGCAAGAAGTTCCCCCGGGTGCCGGAGACCGTGTGGCGGCGGCTGGAGTCCGTGGACGCCCGGGAGTTCAGCACGGCGGTCGCCGCGATGGCGGTGGTGCTGGCCGCCGCGGCGGCCGACGGCCACCGGACCGGGGGCCGCTCGGCCGTCTACCAGACGGCGCTCAACGCGTTCGGGCTGCACGGCCTGGTCCACCTGGCCCAGGCGGCCGCGATGCGCGGCTACACCCCGGGCTCCGCGACCACCCCCCTGGTGGTCCTCCCCTTCACCGTGTGGGCCCGCGGCCGACTTCGCCGCTCCGGCGCCCTGCGCCCCACCCGGCCACGGCACCTGGCCGAGGGCCTCGCCTTCGCCACGGCAGCCGCGGTCGGCACCCACGCACTGGCCCAGGGCATACTGCGCCGACGGTGACGCCAGGCGCCCCGTGCCACCCACCGACAGCGCCCACAGCCGCGCTGCGAGGTCTCCGGCTCGGGCTTGTCGGTTGCCTGTGGACGCGTCGCCGCCGGCGGCGGCCCCTGGCTCAGGTGGCTCCCAGGGCTCGCAGATGTGCTGCCCGGGACTCGGTCGTCTGTCCCTGTACCAACAGGAACAGCGCCTCCCGGGCCAGACGCTGGGCGCGGCTCGTCAGGGTCATCGACCGGCCGCCGCCGGCCACCGCCGCGGTGGTGGCCGGCCGCAGCACCTCGTACGCCTCCGCGCGCACCGCCAGCCGTTCCGCGACCCGCTCCAGCGGTGCCGGATGGTCGGCCAGGGCGCAGGCGCGGCGGCGGACGCCGGCGAGCCGGGCCGTGAGCGGGGCGGCCGTCCTTGGATCCAGCGCGGACAGGGCGGCCTCCGCCACGCCGAAGACCGCCGGGTTCGCGTTCAGCGTCCTGGCCCGGTCCCCGGGCGCCCCGCGCTCGTACGCCGCCCACAGGGCCACCGCCTCCTCGGGCAGCCAGAGTCCGGTCAGCTCCAGCGACACCGTGCGCGCCGCGGTCAGCGCCGCGAGGCACATCGGCTCCGAAGCCCGCAGCCCCGGCTGCTCGCGCGCGTCGGCGAAGGCGCACAGCACCTCGCCCGCGTCGGTCACCCCGGCGAGCAGCATCACGTCGTTCAGGCCCCACCCGGTGTACCAGGGCACGGTCCCGTCGAACCGCCAGCCACCGCCCTCCCGGCGGACGCGCACCGCGACGCGGCGCGGCGCGGATACGACCGCAGATGCGCGTACGCCACCCCCGACAGCAGCTCACCCCGGGCCGAGGCCCCAACAGCCGGTCACGGACCGGGAGTTCGCTGCGCACCGGGGTCTGCACCGGCGTGTGATGCCGGGTCTGCACGAACCACGTCGAACAGCACGCCCCGGCCAGGATCTCCGCGGTCTCGCGCAGCACGGCCGGCGACGCGTCCGAGCCGCCGTACGCGACGGGAGCGCCCGCCCCGAGCAGCCCCGGCCGTTTCACCGCCTCGATGTGGCTCGCCGGCAAACCCTTCTGGTCGACCCGCTCGGCCTCGGGAGCGAGCAGGTCCACGGCGAGCCGGCGGGCGCGGTCGACGAGCGGATGGGCGGTGGCGGCTGTCATACGGAAGATTCTTTCGAAGATTCCGCCGGGTGCGGTGTCGATCCGGGCGCCGGTCGTTCGTGTAGGAGGTGACGGGCATCCGAGAGACCCTGAAGTCACCAAGGAGGACACCATGAAGCACTACCTGCTCAGCGTGGTCCAGCCGGCCGACGGCACCCCGCCCGCCCCCGACGCGCTCGCCGCGATCACGCGCGACGTCGAGGCCTTCAACGACGAGCTGCGCGCCGCCGGCGCCTGGGTGTTCGCCGGCGGCCTGCACGGCCCGGAGACCGCCACCGTGCTCCGGCCCAAGGACGGCGACGTCCTCATCACCGACGGCCCCTACGCCGAGGGCAAGGAGTACCTGGGCGGGCTCTGCCTGATCAGGGCCGCCGACCTGGACGAGGCGCTGGAGTGGGGCCGCAGGGCCGCCCTGGCGACCACGCTGCCCATCGAGGTGCGGCCGTTCGCCGACCAGCACTGAGATGTCCGCGGCCCCCGGCATCGAAGCCGTCTTCCGCGCCGAGTACGGGCGCGCGGTCTCCGTCCTCGTCCGCTTCCTCGGCGACATCGACCTCGCCGAGGAAGCGGTACAGGACGCCTTCACCACCGCCGTGCGCACCTGGCCCGAGACCGGCGTGCCGCCGAGCCCGGCCGGCTGGATCATCACCACCGCCCGCAACCGGGCGATCGACCGGCTGCGCCGCGAGTCCTCCCGGGACGCCCGGCACGCCGAGGCCGCCCGGCTTTACACGCCGCACCCGCACACGCCCGGCCCGTACGTGCCCGACGCACCGCCCGAGGACGGCCCCGTGCGAGACGACCGGCTCCGTCTGGTCTTCACCTGCTGCCACCCCGCGCTCGCCCTCCAGGCCCGGGTCGCCCTGACCCTGCGTCTGCTCGGCGGTCTCAGCACCGCGCAGATCGCCCGCGCCTTCCTGGTGCCGGAGCCCACGCTCGCTCAGCGGCTGGTCCGGGCCAAGGCCAAGATCCGGGACGCGGGCATCCCCTACCGAGTGCCCCGCGACGCCGACCTGCCCGAGCGGCTGGGCGGTGTCCTCGCCGTCATCTACCTGATCTTCAACGAGGGCTACACCGGTGACCCCGCCCTGTGCGCCGAGGCGCTCCGCCTCGGCCGGCTGCTCGCCGCCCTGATGCCGGACGAACCCGAGGTCACCGGCCTGCTCGCGCTGATGCTGCTGACCGAGTCCCGGCGGCCGGCCCGGCGGGGCGCGGACGGCGCCCTCGTCCCGCTGCCCGAGCAGGACCGCTCCCGCTGGGACCGGGCACTCGTCGCCGAGGGCCAGGACCTGGTCCGGCGCTGTCTGCGCCGCGGCCGGCCCGGGCCGTACCAGATCCAGGCGGCCATCAACGCCGTGCACAGCGACGCGCCCACCGCCGCCGCCACCGACTGGCAGCAGATCCTGCGGCTGTACGACCAGCTCATGGCCGTGGCGCCGTCCCCGGTCGTGGCCCTGAACCGCGCGGTCGCCGTGGCCGAGACCGCGGGTCCGGCCAGGGCGCTGGACCTGGTCGGCACTCTGGATCTCGGTCGCTATCACGTGCTGCACGCCGTCCGCGCCGACCTGCTGCGCCGCCTGGGCCGCGCCGCCGAGGCGGCCGCCGAGTACGGCCTGGCCGCCGAACTGGCCGTAGGCGAGGCCGAGCGGGCCCACCTGGAGCGACGCCGACGCGAGACCGAACCCACGCAGACGTGACCCTTGTCACCCGTGCGCCGGAATGAACTTGAGGACCTGAAAGGTTGGCAAATGCATCTACCGACCCCTAGGCTCGGGCCGAACCAGCCCGTGCACCCCCAGCGAGGCAACCGTGACCCACCCCGCACCCGAGCGGCCCGCCGACGTCGTGGCCCGGCTGCGCGCCACCTTCACCACCGGCCGCACCAGGCCGGTCGAGTGGCGCACCGGCCAGCTTCGCCGCCTGCGCGCGATGCTCACCGAGCGCGGCGCCGATCTCGCCGCCGCCCTCCACGCCGACCTCGGCAAGAGCAGCACCGAGGCCTACCGCACCGAGATCGACTTCACCGTCCGCGAGATCGACCACACCCTCGACCACCTCGCGGACTGGCTGCGCCCCGAGCCCGCGCCGGTCCCGGCCCACCTCGGTGCCGACGCGCGGGCCTGGACGCAGTACGACCCGCTCGGCGTCGTCCTCGTCATAGCGCCCTGGAACTACCCGGCGCAGCTGCTGCTCGCCCCCATGGTCGGCGCCCTGGCCTCCGGCAACGCGGTCGTCGCCAAGCCGAGCGAGCTGGCCCCGGCCACCTCGGCCGCGCTGGCCGAGCTGATCCCGGCCTATCTCGACACCGACGCGGTCGCCGTCGTCGAGGGCGGCATCCCGGAGACCACCGCCCTGCTGGCCGAGCGCTTCGACCACATCTTCTACACCGGCAACGGCGCCGTCGGCCGGATCGTGATGCGTGCCGCCGCCGAGCACCTCACCCCGGTCACCCTCGAACTCGGCGGCAAGTCCCCGGTGTTCGTGGACCGCGACGCCGACCCCGACGTGGTCGCGGACCGGCTCGCGCGCGGCAAGTTCCTCAACGCGGGCCAGACCTGCGTCGCCCCCGACTACGTGCTGACCGACCCGGAGACCGCCGCCGCCCTGGAGGCGGCGCTCGTCCGGGCCGTGGAGGTGCTGTACGGCGCCGACCCGGCGGCCTCGCCCGAGTACGGCCGGATCGTCAACGAGCGGCACTTCGACCGGCTCTCCGGCCTCCTCGACTCCGGCCGGATCGCGATCGGCGGCACGAGCGACCGTACGGCCAAGTACCTCGCGCCCACCGTCCTCGCGGACGTCGACCCGAAGTCGCCCGTCATGCAGGAGGAGATCTTCGGCCCGATCCTGCCCATCGTCACCGTGTCCGGCCTGGACGAGGCGATCGGCTTCATCAACGACCGCGACAAGCCGCTCGCGTTGTACGTCTTCACCGAGTCCGAGGAGACCCGCGCGCGCATCGCCGCCGAGACCTCCTCCGGCGGCCTGGGCCACGGCCTGCCCCTCGCTCATCTGACCGTCTCCGACCTGCCGTTCGGCGGTGTGGGGGAGAGCGGCATGGGCAGCTACCACGGCCGCTACTCCATCGAGACCTTCAGCCACCGCAAGGCGGTCCTGGAGAAGCCGCTGAGCTGAAGTCCGTGCGCGGCGCGGCAGATGTGCGGCACTCCGCCGGCCGAGCGCCGAAAGGACCACTGCGGACGCCTCCGGCGCCTCCGCACGGGGCGACCTGCCCGTCCACCGCATCGGCTTCGGAGCCCTGCGGCTGACGGGCAGCGCCGCCTTCCACCCCGGCACTCCCAGTGACCGCGCACGCTCCCGAGCCGTGCTGCGGCGCGCCGTCGGACTGGGCGAGTATCACGTCGACCCCGCGGCCGAGGTCGGTCCCTTCCGCGACTACTGCGGCCAGTGGGGCACCTCGGCCACGGCGAGTGGGGCACCTCGGCCCGCCCCGACCAGCTGCGCGGCGACGCGGAGGAGAACCTGCGGCGGCTCGGACTGCCGCCCCTCCCGTAAGGGGGGCCGGGCACGGCCGTACGAGGCCCCGATTGACTACCATCGTGTAGACGGTCGCACGGGCCGCAGACGAGGACGGGGTGAGGAACGTTCCATGACCGAGGCGAAGGACGAGCGCCGGCCGGCGGGCGAACTCGAGGCGAGCGTCATGGCCGCACTCTGGGCCGCGGGCGGCGCCCGGACACCCGGCGAGGTCCAGCGGAGCCTCGGCACGGACCTGGCCCGTACGACGGTGACCACGATCCTCACCCGCCTGTACGACAAGGGAGTCGTCGAGCGGCACCGCCAGGGCCGGGGCTATGCCTACGTCCCCGTCCGGGACGTCCAGGACGCCCACGGCCTCACCGCCCGCCGGATGCACAGCGAACTGGACCGGGACAGCGACCGCGAGACGGTCCTCGCCCGCTTCGTCGCCCAGCTCAGCCCCGGCGACGAACGCATTCTGCGGGACCTGCTCGAATCCGGCGAACGATGACCGCACTGCTCCTGCTGCCCCTGCTGCTGCCGTTCGCCCTGCCGGCCCTCGCCCGCCGGGCGCTGGACCGGCTGGTCCCGGCCGCCGCGCTGTGGGCGATCACCGCCTGCGCGGTCCTCCTCGCGGGCTGCTCGCTGGCCGCCCTCGGCTCGTTCGTCCTGGTCGGTCTGCTCAAGTTCCCGCTGTTCGCCGCGCTCGGCGAACTGATCCACCCCCTGCGCACCGCCTCTGACCTCGTTGTCCTGCCGGCCGCCGCGACCTCCGTCGGTGCGCTCGCCGTCTGCGGCTGGACCCTCGTCCGCTCGGTGCTGCGCCAGAGCCGCGCCTTCCGCGCGGCCCGGACCGAGGCCGGGCACGGCCCCGCGGCCGGCGACCTGTGCGTGGTGGACTCGCCCCGCCCGGACGCCTACGCGCTGCCCGGCCGTCCGCACCGCGTCGTCGTCACCACCGCGATGCTCCGCAGCCTGGACGGGCCCGAGCGGGAGGCGCTGTTCGCACACGAGCGGGCGCACAACGACGGCGGCCACCACTACTTCCTCGCCGCCGCCGAACTCACCGCGCACTGCCATCCGGCGCTGCGCCCGGTCCGTGAGACCATCCGGCTCGCCGCCGAGCGCGCCGCCGACGAGGCCGCCGCCGCCCGGATCGGCGACCGGCGCCTGATCGCCCGGGCCATCGCCCGTGCGGCCCTCGCCGGGCAGGCCGCCCGCGCCGAGCGCCCCGGCTTCGCGGCCGCCGCGACCACCGGCCCCGTCCCGCAGCGCGTCCAGGCCCTGCTCGCCGCTCCGCTCGTGCCCCGGGCCGGCCGGACGATCGCCGCTCTCCTCGTCGCCTGCACCGCCGTCTCCTGTGTGGCCTCGGCCGCCGGAATGGCCGACTTCCACCACCGGGTCGAGGTCGCCCAGGGCGACGAGACACCCTGACGCCCCGCCCGCCTCCCTGGGGCCAGGGGCCCTGGGACCACCGTCGGCAACGCGCGTAGAACCGGGACTGGCGCCCTCTGGGTTTTACGTATAACCTCACCCGCTAACCACCCCCACCGGAAGGTCCCGATGCGACGCGTCGCCCTGGTCACCCTCGTCGTCGACGACTACGACGAGGCCATCCGCTTCTATACCGAGGCCCTCGGCTTCCGGCTGGCCGAGGACGCCCCGCGCCCCGACGGCTCCCGCTGGGTCGTCGTGGAACCGGGGAGCGAAGAAGCGGGAACCGGTCTGCTCCTGGCCCGCGCCAAGGGCGAGGACCAGCGGGCCCGGATCGGCGACCAGACCGGCGGACGCGTCGGGTTCTTCCTGCACACCGACGACTTCACCCGCGACCACGCCCGGATGACCGCGGCCGGCGTGACCTTCCTGGAGGAGCCGCGCCACGAGCCGTACGGCACCGTCGCCGTCTTCCAGGACCTGTACGGCAACCGCTGGGACCTGCTCCAGCCCGCCGCCTGACCCCTTGAGAACCACCCGCGAAACCACTGCTGAGGAAAGCCCTGCCATGACCGCGTCCCGCATCGACACCGAGACCCTCCGCCGGCTCCCCAAGGCCGTGCTGCACGACCACCTCGACGGCGGCCTGCGCCCCGCCACCGTCGTCGAACTCGCCGCGGAGATCGGTCACACCCTGCCCACCACCGACCCCGACGAGCTGGCCGCCTGGTACTTCGCAGCCGCCAACTCCGGCGACCTGGTCCGCTACATAGCCACCTTCGAGCACACCCTCGCCGTCATGCAGACCCGCGAAGGCCTGCTGCGCACCGCCGAGGAGTACGTCCTCGACCTCGCCGCCGACGGTGTCGTCTACGCCGAGGTGCGCTACGCCCCCGAGCTGAACACTCGGGGCGGGCTGACGATGAGCGAGGTCGTGGAGACCGTGCAGGAGGGCCTGGCCGCCGGTATGGCCAAGGCCGCCGCGGCGGGCACCCCCGTCCGGGTCGGCACCCTGCTGTGCGGTATGCGGATGTTCGACCGGGTCCGCGAGGCCGCCGACCTGGCCGTCGCCTACCGCGACGCCGGGGTCGTCGGCTTCGACATCGCCGGTGCCGAGGACGGTTTCCCGCCCGCCGACCACCTGGCCGCCTTCGAGCACCTGCGCCGTGAGAACGTGCCCTTCACCATCCACGCCGGTGAGGCGCACGGCCTGCCCAGCATCCACCAGGCCCTGCAGGTGTGCGGCGCCCAGCGCATCGGTCACGGCGTGCGCCTCACCGAGGACATCCCCGACCTCGCGGCCGGCAAGCTCGGCCGGCTCGCCTCCTGGGTGCGTGACCGCCGTATCGCGCTGGAGATGTGTCCCACCTCCAACCTGCAGACAGGTTGCGCCACCTCGATCGCCGAGCACCCGATCACGGCCCTCAAGGACCTGGGCTTCCGGGTCACCCTCAACACCGACAACCGTCTGGTGTCGGGTACGACGATGACCCGCGAGATGTCCCTGCTGGTCGAGGAGGCCGGCTGGACCGTCGAGGACCTGCGCACGGTCACGGTGAACGCCCTCAAGAGCGCGTTCATCCCGTTCGACGAGCGCAAGGCCCTCATCGAGGACGTCGTCCTGCCGGCTTACGCGGCAGCGCTCTGAACGAGCCCCCTGAGGTAGGCGGCCTGTCCGACGTGCTGAAGGTCGTCGGACAGGACGCTCACCAGGCGCACCCCCAGGCTGACCGGGGGATCCCAGCGCTCGTCCACGATCCGTTCCAGATCCCTGGCGGCGAGCGAGCGCAGCGCGCCGAGCGTCTGCTCGTGGACGGCGTCGTAGTACCCGGTCAGCTGGTCGGCCGACTCGACCCGCACCTTCGCGACCTTCGCGGGACTGTGCCCGTAGCCGGTGTCGTGGCGGGGCAGGCCGAGGCCGAAGCGTTTCTCCCAGCCCTGGGACAGCCACACCTGGTCGAGGTCGAAGGCGTCCGCGACATGGTCGTCCTGCACCCGGGTGAGATGCCAGACGAGCCAGGCGAGGGAGTTGGCGTCGGGGGCCGGGCGGTGGTGCAGCTCCTCCGGTCCGAGGCCGTCGAGGGCGGCATGGACTTCTTCCCGGATGCGGCCGTAGCCGTCGATGAGGATGTCCTTCGCATGCATACCGTCCACCATCCCAAAGAGCGGGCGCTCACGCGTCCGCAATCCAGCTCCCATGGAAACCGAGCGGCACCCGCCCCGGCAGGTGCACCCTCGCCACCGGCTCCCCGGTGAAGTCCTGCGCCGCGAGGATCACCAGGTCGGCCGCGCCCCGGTCCGGGTCGTGGACGTACGCGACCGCGTAACCGTCGTCCTCGGCCGCCCGGGGGTCGGCCGCGTCCCGCGGTACGAACACCGCCTCGCCCGCCGCCGCGCCCCTCGGCAGCCGGTGCACCTCGGTGGCGCCGCGCAGCAGATCGTGCTTGACGAGCGCGTTGGAGAACGCGCCGTCGTTCGGGGTGCCGCCGTCCGGCGTCAGATACGCGGCCGTCATCTCGGCGGCGGCGGCCGTGTAGCCGTAGCGGTGGCGCCGCGACACCAACGACTCGCTCACCCGCGGGAACTCCTGCGGCCGGTCGTCCAGTGCCCGCTGCCGTACGCACCCCCGACGCAGGTCGATCGTCCAGCGTTCCAGCCGGGCGGTACCGGCCGCGTAGGGCCCGTCGGAGCCGCGTCCGGCGACGTGGAACGGCGCCGGGTAGGCCGTCATGTCGACCACCACGGACCCGCCCTCGTCGTAGGCGTTGAGGGTGTGCGAGTAGAAGACCGGCTCGATCTCGAACCAGCGGACCGGGCCGCCGGTGCGCCGTGTGACACCCACCCGGGTCGGGTGGTTCCGGTTCCACGTGTACGGCACCGGGGCACCTTCCGCTGCCGCCGCCGCGTCGAAGGTGACCGGGAGGTCGAAGAGGACGACGTGCCGCTCGGTCAGTGCGAAGTCGTGCATCATCGGCGCGTCCGCGACCGGGATCCGGGTCGTGCGGGTGACCCGCCCGGCGGGGTCCACGACCAGGTGCCGGACGTGGTCCCAGGTCGGGTGGTAGGCGATCGCGTGCAGCTCACCGGCGTGCACGTCGAACTTGGTGTGCGCGGCGAACGCCCCCTCCAGGGTGCCGTCGAAGTCGTACGTGCCCACGGTGCCGAGGTCGCCGTCGAGTTCGTACGGCAGCGGGCTGCTCTCCTGGAGGGCGAGGATCCGCCCCCGGTAGGGGATCACATGGGTGTTGCACGCGAAGTCCTCCTCGGGCACCGGGCCCGGATGCGGTTCACCCAGTTTCTTCGCGACCTGCGAGGAGCGCACCCAGCGGTTGCGGTACCACTCGGCCCTGCCCTCGCGCAGCCGCACGCCGTGCACCATGCCCTCGCCGAGCATCCAGTGGTGGGCCCGGGGATCCTCCAGCCCGAGCACGTTCGGGCCGTTGCGCAGGAAGCGGCCGTTCAGTTCGCGCGGGATGCGGCCCGTCACCGGCAGGTCGAAGGCGGTCAGCTCCTCGTTGACGGGCGCGAACGCACCCTCCAGGAACGGATGGTGACGCTTCGTCGCCTCTCTCGCGGGGCGGGCCGCAGCCCGGCCGGAGCCCAGGCCCGCGAGGGCGCCCGCCGCCGTGAGCCCGGCCGTTCCGCGCAGTACGGTCCGCCGTGTGTGTTCCGCCATGACAGGTCCTCCTGACCGTCGTCGTCTTGGCCGACGGCTTCGAGTCTGCGGCGGCGGACGGCCGGAATCAGGAGGTCTGGGGCCCCTCCTGGGGTGGTGCCAGGTCCCCTGTCTCGAGGAGCGTGACCAGTGCGCGGGCCGCGGGGCTGGTGGCCCGTTCCGGCGGCAGCAGGGCAACGGTCTCGTACTCCGCCTCGCCCGTGCCCTTCAGCGGCAGCGCCGTGAGCGAGGGCCGCTTGTGCCGGAAGTGCCGGGGTACGACCGCGACCCCCAGGTTCTCGTCCACCAGGTCCAGCAGGCCGTGCACGTCGTTGACCTCCAGCGCGACCGTGCGCCGGACACCGGCCGCGGTGAACGCGGCGTCGGTGGTGCGGCGCGGGCCCCAGTCCGGGTGGAAGTCCACGAAGACCTCATCGGCCAGGTCCTGAGGCGTCAGTACCGCGCCGGCCGAGGCCAGCCGGTGGCCGGGATGGCACAGCACGGTCATCGGCTCACTGGTCAGCGACACCGAGCGCAGCTGGTCGGTGTCCGCCTGCGTGCGGTAAGCGAAGGCGAGGTCGAGCCGGCCGGCCCCGACCTCCTCGGCCAGCGCGCCCGAACCTGCCTGCCGCAGCAGGATCTCCACGTCCGGATGCCGGCCCCGGAACGCGGCCAGCAGCGGGGCCACCTGCACCCCGGCGATGCACTGCTCGGTGCCCAGGGCGAGGGTGCCGCGGAGCACGCCCTGCACCGCCGCCACCGCCTCGTGCGCCGCCCGCACCTGCGCCAGGATCCGCTCGGCCTCCACCAGCAGGGCCCGCCCCGCCTCGGTGAGCGTCACCCGGCGGGTGGTGCGCACGAACAGCGGCGCCCGCAGCTCCCGCTCCAGCGCCCGGATGGACGCCGACAGTCCGGACTGGGAGACCATCAGCCGTTCGGCGGCCCGGGTGAAATGCCGGTCCTCGGCGACGGCCACGAAGTGCTGGAGATGGCGCAGTTCCATGATTGAGCAGCCTAGTCGCTGAATTCCATCGGATTCTTCTGTTGGACCGCTGCCGGCAGGGCGGGAAAGAGTGGAAGCGGTGACCAGGAGCCGAGGCTCCCGGGAGCCGGGACGACCGTGACCGTGTGCCAACCCCTCTGGAGTCGCGTTGTACACCGCACACCCCGACCGTTACGCAGACATGCCCCACCGGCGCACCGGACGCAGCGGGCTGAAACTGCCCGCGCTGTCCCTCGGCCTGTGGCACAACTTCGGCCCGGACCGGCCCGTCGAGACGCAGCGGGCCATCCTGCGCCGCGCGTTCGACCTGGGCGTCGTCCACTTCGACCTCGCCAACAACTACGGGCCGCCGCCCGGCGCCGCCGAGTCCGCGCTCGGCGAGGCGCTCAAGGCCGACTTCGCGCCGTACCGGGACGAACTGGTGATCTCCACCAAGGCCGGCTACCTCATGTGGCCCGGCCCCTACGGCGAATGGGGCTCGCGCAAGTACCTGCTCTCCTCGCTCGACCAGAGCCTGACCCGGATGGGCCTGGACCACGTCGACATCTTCTACTCGCACCGCCCCGACCCGGACACTCCGCTGGAGGAGACGATGGGCGCGCTGCACACCGCGGTGCAGCAGGGCAAGGCCCTCTACGTCGGCGTCTCCAACTATTCGGCGGAGCAGACCCGCGAGGCCGCCCGCATCCTCGCCGACCTCGGCACCCCCCTCCTCATCCACCAGCCGCGCTACTCGATGCTCGACCGGCGCCCCGAGGACGAGGGACTGCTCGACGCCCTGGACGAACTGCAGGTCGGCTCCATCGTCTACTCCCCGCTGGAGCAGGGCCTGCTCACCGGCCGCTACCTCGACGGCATCCCCGAGGACTCGCGGGCCGCGAGCGACAGCCCCTTCCTGAACTCGGACGCGGTCACCGAGGACCTGGTCGCCCGGCTGCGCGCCCTCGACGCGATCGCCAAGTCCCGCGGCCAGACCCTGGCCCAGCTGGCCCTGGCCTGGGTGCTGCGCGGCGGCCGGGTCACCTCGGCACTGGTCGGCGCGAGCAGCCCCCAGCAGATCGAGGACAGCGTCGGCACGATCCGCAATCTGGACTTCGAGGCGGAGGAACTGGCCCGGATCGACGCGATCGTGAAGCACTGAGCACCCCCGCGCACCGACGCGGGCCACGGGAACCGTGAGGACGGTTCCGAGGCGGCCCGGAGCCGGGGGCCTCGAACTTGAGCCGGGGCCGGGCCGGGCCGGGGCCGGAGTCAGGGCCGTTCGGAGGTGTGTCCGGGCTGGAGCGGTCACCGAGGCAACCCGGGGCAGGGGCGGTTCCGGGGCGGCTGGGGCGGTCCGCGGCGCAGGCTGGGCCTGGGACGATCCCCGCGGCAGCCGGGGCCGGGCAGGTCCGGGGCGAGGAGGGCCGGAGCGGTCCCAGGTGTGAGCCGGCGCCGGGCCGGTCCCCAAGGTGAGCCGGGGCCGGGGTGGTCCCCAAGGTGAGCCGGGGCCGGGGTGGTCCTCTGTCGCGGTCGGGCGTGGGTCGCCGAGTGGTGAGGCGGTCGCTGGGCTTCCGGGGGCCGGGTCGCTGCCTCAAGGGCCGGCCGCGTGTGCCGGGTGGCGCGGTCTGGTCGGCCAGGACGCTTCCTCGGCCGGGGCCGGCGGGCTGACGTCGGCGTTCTCGTCATAGCCGGTGCCCCGCCCGGCGACCGGTTGTCTCGCGAGGGAAGGAGCGGCCAGACGCATGGTCGCCGCCCCCTGCGGGATTGTGTTCGGCCGACGGGCGGGGTCACGTACCGGGCGGCCCCGGGCGCCGAGGGTGCCCGTGGTCCGCCTGTGCCGCGGGCCGAGGCCGCAGGTCAGGCGGGGGTCGACGAGGCTGCCGGGACGCACGGCGACGGCCCGCGCCCCCTTCCGCCCCGTCGACCGTACCGCGGACCTCGACCAGGCCGCCGGTGCCGGGGAACTCGGTTCTGTGCGGCGGTGGTTCGCCGGGACAGACTCGCACGCGGCGGAAGCCGTCGCCGGCCAGGCGGTGTCAGGCGCCCGCCGGGACCCGGTCCAGGAAGCCCAGGACCTGCCGGATCCGGCCCTCCTCGTCCAGCGTGACGACGTCGAACCCCGCCACCGGTGCCGAGCCGTCGGACTCGTTCACCAGCTCCCAGCCGAAGCGCGCGGTGTCGTGGTGTCCGTCCACCGCGCCGAGCGGGCGGAAGACGAATCCCGGGAACTGCTCGTGCGCCGCCGCGATCACCGCAGCGACGCCCTCGTGGCCGCGGACGTCGGCGAGGGGGTCGGTGTAGCCGCCGTCCGCCGTCCACGCGGCGGCGACCGCCTTCTTCAGCGCCTCCGGCTCGGTGGCGTTCCAGGCCTCGAAGTACCGGGCGGCGGCGGTCTCGTAACGGTCGGTGTGCGCGGACATGGTGAATCAGCCTCCATCGAGGTCGTAGCTGCTGTTCGGTGCCGGATCCGGGGCTTCGCCGATCCGGTGTGACCACCATGCCGGAGGTCCGAGGGGCGGGTCGATTACCTGCCAGGTCATGCCCGAGACCCCGCACACCCCGGTGGATTCCGGCCAGAGCAGCCGGTGAATATGCCAACAGACTGGCCTGAAAGTCATGGTGACACTGTTTCGGGAGTGGCGATACTCGAACGCCAGGGGCACTTCACCGCACGGGAGCCGCACGCAGAGCGAGGTCCAGGCCGGCACACCGGCGAGGCGACGGGGGAGTGGGACGTGCACGACGAATTCCTGTGCCATGTCACGGCGTACGGCATGTGCGACGGCCGGCGCATCGGCGTACCGCTGGGCACCTATCGCGCGCCGACGCTGTCCCTGGCTCTGTGGTGGCTGCGGGACCGGGCGTCCTGGATCGCCGAACGCCTCGACCCGAGCCCGGAGGGCCTGGCCTTCCCGGCGGGCGCGCTGGTGCCGGTCGCGGACACGGTGGCCGACGTGCCCGCCCTGCTGCGCGCCTGGTGCGCCGACGACGTCCGGCAGGAGCTGGTGGCCGACGAGCTGGCGGGCGGACGGCTTGTGCGCATCGCCGCCAGCGACGACACCACCGAGTACGAACTCCTCGCCGAGTCCGTGGACGCGCTGCGCATGCAGCGCACCCTGCCGGTGCTCGTGGTGCCCGTCGCCTGACACGTGTCCATGACGCCTCGGGCCGCGTACGCCGCGGTGCTTCCCTTTGCTGTCGGGCGTGGAGCTGGTGGAGCCGGTGGAGCGCCGGGGCGACTGGGGACACACCCGTTCTTCCAACGGCTGGGGCGCCTGGACCGACGGCCGCCGGTTCGTCGCCGTACCCGAGGAGCCGCCCGTCGCCAGCGGCCCGGACGGCACCGACCCGGTGTTCGGGCCCTAAAGCCGGTTCACCTCGCCCCGCCTGTGCAGCGGGCGCGCCAGCAGGCCGCCCAGGAAGCCCGCGACCAGTCCCCACAGTGCGCCCAGGCCCACCGCCTGCCAGAGCCGGGGCTCGAGGAACAGCTCTCCGGACAGCCCGCCGCCCAGGTCGCCGATGCCGAGCAGGGAAAGTCCGTAGTGCGCCGAGACGCGGCCCGTCAGACAGATCATCAGCACCGTCAGCGCCAGCGCCACGGCCAGGTGAACGGCGTGCTGCCACAGGCGGATCCGGGCCGGTGAGCGGACCGCCATCCGGAAGGCCACGGCCAGCAGCAGGATGGCGTCCACGACCACCAGCCACCACCACCGGCCGTCGCGGTCGGTGAGCGAGCCCAGGTTCAGCGCCGCGACGTCCGGGGTGCGCAGAACGGTGTCCAGGACGTGCGGCATCGGCAGGCCGAACGGACCGTCCACGCGGCCGTTCCAGGTCGCCCCCATGCCGAGGGTCAGGGCCAGCCAGGCCAGATTGGGCAGGCCGAGCAGGATCAGCGCGACGGTCTCCGGGGCGTGCCCACGGGTGGCCGCCGTGATCAGCGCGGTGGCGAGGCCGACCACGACGTATGCGAGGAGCAGGACCACCACCGCGTGTGCCGCCGGGCGCACCGACTCCTGGAAACGCAGCAGCCGAGCCGGCAGCGGCGCCCCGTACGCGACCAGCAGCGCCAGCAGCAGGACACCGGCCAGCCACAGCAGGCCGAACAGCACGGTCAGCGGCACGTCCGTGGTGAACCCCACCTTCGGCGCCACGTCGAACAGCCCGGTCAGGTCGCTGAGGGTGCCGCTGCCCATATCGACGGCGTAGGTCTGCCGGGCGCCGAAGGCCAGACCGATCAGCACGAGCACCCACAGGACCGCGATCCGGCCGGCCCAGCCGGCCAGTTCGCCCGCCGAGGCCACCGCCCGGTGCCGCAGCGGGCGCAGGAAACCCGCCCCGGTCACCAGGGCACCCGCGAGGGTCACCGACAGGGGGATCACGGTGATCCCGGCCCGGGTCTGCGCCAGGACCCCCGCGTTGCCGGCGAGTTCCACGCTGCCGCCCACCGCCGTGACCAGGGTGGCGGCCACCACCCTGGGGAACGCGCCGTCCGGCAGGTCCGCCGCTCCGGCCGCCCACAGTCCGAGCGCCGCCACCAGCACCATGACGGCCAGTGCGGTCAGCACCGTGGCCACGGCCCGCACCCAGCCGTGGTGGGCGGCGGGCCGCGCGGGGACGGTCGGAGCGCTCACGCTTGCCACGCTAAGCAGCGGCCCGGCACCGCGCCCGCCGGGTGGGCCGTCCGCGCGGACAGGCGTCGGCTTGCGAGCCTCACGCACCGACCGGGTTTCGACTGGGGAAAGCCGCGCATCCCGCCGCGCATCGCGACACCCCCGCGTCCGCTGCGCCTGCGGTGATCCGCCGGCGTCGCCGGTCGAGCAGAAGACGGCGCCGAAGCCGGTGGGCGCGTCGGGGAACTCCGCTCCCGGCGGGTCGTCGGTCACGCCCGCACCGCGGGAGCCGCAGGGTTCGCCCTCGGAGTGAGCGGCCGGAGTCTCCCCGCCGCGTGACCATCGCCACTGTGCGCGGTGGGCGAACGCTCCGGGGGACTGCCGGGCCCGGCTCCGGGTACGAGGACAGGTGCAACAGACGACCGGCCGGACCGGGTTTTCGAGAGAGACGGCATGACCAAGCATCTGGGCGGGGCAGTGATACCGACTGGTTTCGACGTACCCGTGGAGCCGCTGCGGCGCGCGGCGCATTACACCGGCGAACCCGGATGCATCGCCGAGGCACGCGTCTTCGCGTCCCAGTTCCTGGAGCAGTTGCGAACCGAGTGGTGCGCCACCGCCGACCGGCGCGCCGACGGCGAACTGCTGCTGGTCGTGAGCGAACTCGTCACCAACGCCGACCAGCACAGCAACGGCCCGTTCATCCTGGAACTGGAAGGCACGGACAGCGCCGTCACGGTGTGCGTGTACGACAGCAGCTCCGCCCTGCCCCGCCGTTACCCCAGGAACCCCGAACGTGTCGGACGGCATGGTCTGGAGATCGTGTGTGCTCTGGCCTCGGAGGTCACCGCGGAGCGCGTACCGGTCGGGAAGCGGGTACGGGCCCGCTTCGAACTGCAGCGCTGAGGCGGCGGACGCACCGCCGCCCCAGGGTCAGGCCGCTCTCCGGGCCGGCTCAGGTGCAGCCCAGCTCGCCGAGCATGCCCTCGCGCAGTCGGGTGATGATCCGCTTGATCAGCCGGGACACGTGCATCTGGGAGCAGCCGAGCCGTTCCCCGATCTCCGCCTGGGTGGCCTCCTCGACGAACCGCAGATGGATGATCTGCCGGTCCCGGTCGCTGAGTTCCGCCATCAGCGGGGCGAGTGCGTGGCAGTCCTCGACGAGCCGCAGCCCCTCCTCCTCCACACCGATGAAGTCCGCGAGCACCGCTTCGCCGTCCTCGGGGCCGTCGCCGGTGAGCGCCGCGTCCAGGGAGGCGGAGTTGTACCCGTTGGAGGCGAGCTGGGCCTCGACCACCTCGTCCTCGGAGATGTTCATCAGCGTCGCAAGCTCGGCCACCGTCGGATCCCGGTCGAGGCGGCTGGACAACTCCTCGCGCGCCTTGGCCAGCTCCACCCGCGCCTCCTGGAGCCGGCGCGGCACGTGCACCGCCCAGGTGGTGTCCCTGAAGAACCGCTTGATCTCGCCCACGATGTACGGCAGCGCGAAGGACGTGAACTCCACCTCGCGGGCCAGCTCGAACCGGTCGATGGCCTTGATCAGGCCGATCATGCCGGTCTGGACGATGTCCTCCATGTCGTCGCCGCGGCCACGGAACCGTCCGGCCGCGAACCGCACGAGCGACATGTTCATCTCGATGAGCGTGTTGCGCGCGTACTGGTACTCGTGCGTGCCCTCCTCCAGCTCGGTGAGCCGGCGGAAGAACTGGCGGGACAGCTCCCGTGCGTCACGTGGTGCGACGGACGCCGGGTCCGCGATCCCAGGCAGTGATCCCTCGCCCGTCCTGTCCTGCGCGGTCCTCACGGTGACCTCTGCTTGCGACCGGATCCCGGCGGTGTTCATTACCTCTCCCACGAAAGTCACGGTTCTCCGTCTGCTTAGGCGGTGGCTTTTGCCCGTTTATTACCATTTGAGTTGAAATACCCGCAACGCTGTGTTTCATGCGTGCGGGTGGTGCCGCTCACGGGGCGGGTACCCCCGGTCACAACTCGCATGCATCCGGGCTTGTGCGGTGGCGGGAAAGGGCCCCTCCGATTTCCCTGAGGGCGCAATGCCGGGTCCTTGTCCGACGGCCCGCCGCCCCTACGCTGACGTGGGTGACCAACCAGGTGAGCAACGAAGCCCGAGTGATCCCTCTGCGACCGGCGCCCGCCCGTCCGGCGGAGCGCCAGTCCGCGCCCGGACCTCACACACAGAGCCAGGAAAGCACAGAGAAGAAGGAGCCGCTGTGGCGCGATCTGGTCGGTGAGGTGCTGCGCCGCGAGCGGCGGGCGCAGGATCGCACCCTCAAGGACGTGGCCGACGCGGCCCGGATCTCGCTGCCCTATCTCTCCGAGATCGAGCGCGGGCGCAAGGAGGCCTCGTCGGAGGTCCTCGCCGCCGCGGCGCACGCGCTCGGCCTGGGCCTCGCCGACCTGCTGTCACTGGCCCACGCCGACCTGACCCGCCGCACGGCCCCCCGCTCCTGCCCCCGCCCCGCCACCGCCCGCCCCCACAACACCCTCTGCCTGGCAGCCTGAGCCGCACCGTCCGGGAGGGAGCGGCCGGCCGCTGGCAGCGTGAGCGGCACAGGTCCCCGGAAGGGGGCCCGCCCCCGGGCCGTAACGGGGCTGCGGGGGCTCCGCCCCGCGATCCGTTCGCCGGGCCGGCCGCCTGTCCCGCGCCCCTGCGACCACCTCGGCCGCCCCGGCCGCCCGCCCGGCCGGGTCGCGTCCCCGGTGGCCCTCCGGCCACCTGAGATGCCCCCGGCCACTCCGCCCGGCGGACGTGTCACTTCTCGCGGAGTTGGCGGAAGAACGCGCGGATGTCGGGGACCAGGAGGTCCGGCTCTTCCATGGCTGCGAAGTGGCCGCCGCGGTCGAACTCGGTCCAGCGGACCAGGTTCTCGGTGCGCTCCGACTTGTGCCGCAGCGGGATCTGGGGGTCGGCCGGGAACACGGCCAGGGCGGTCGGCGCCGTCGACGGCTCCGCCGGCTGCCACGCCCGGTCGCCCGTGACGTGGGCCCGCTCGTAGTAGATGCGCGCGGACGAACCGGCCGTACCGGTCAGCCAGTACAGCATCACGTTGGTCAGCAGCCGGTCCCGGTCCACCGCCTCCTCCGGCAGTTCCTCGCAGTCCGCCCACTCCCGGAACTTCTCGACGATCCAGGCGAGTTGACCGACGGGGGAGTCCGTCAGCGCGTAGGCGAGGGTGTGCGGGCGGGTGGCCTGCAGGCTGGCGTACCCGGCGCCGTCGCGGGACCACGCGTCCCACCGGCGCCAGGACCGCAGCGTCAGCTCCCGCTCCTCGGGACCGAGTGCGGCCAGCTCCTCTTCGGTGGGCTCGGTGGCCGCCTGTGCGCCCGGCAGCAGGTTGAGGTGGACGCCGATCACCCGCTCCGGATGGACGCGGCCCAGCTCGCGCGAGATCCCCGCGCCCCAGTCGCCGCCCTGCAGCCCGAACCGCTCGTAGCCGAGCCGCCGCATCAGCTCCGCCCAGGCGTCGGCCACCCGGCGTGCCTCCCAGCCCCGCTCGGTGGTGGGCCCGGACAGCCCGAAGCCGGGGATGCTCGGCACGACGACGTGGAAGGCGTCCGCCGCGTCCCCGCCGTGCGCCACGGGGTCGGTGAGCGGGCCGACCACGTCCAGGAACTCCACGATCGAACCCGGCCAGCCATGGGTGAGCACCAGCGGCGTGGCGTCCGGCTCCGGGGAGCGGATGTGGGCGAAGTGGACGTCGGCGCCGTCGATGGTGGTGGTGAACTGCGGCCACCGGTTCAGCTCGGCCTCGGCTGCGCGCCAGTCGTACTCATGCCGCCAGTACCGGACCAGCTCGCGCAGATAGCCGGCCGGAACGCCGTACTGCCAGCCGGCTCCGGGCAGCTCGGCCGGCCAGCGGGTGCGGTCGAGACGGTCGTACAGGTCGTCGAGGTCGCTCTGCGGGACGGACAGCCGGAAGGGGGCGATGCGTTCGGCGGGTAGGGAGGTCATGACCGGGATGCTAGGCGGGGACGCCGTTCACCCGCCCGGATTATCGGGCGGGCCGGCCGATGAGTTTCGCCGCGAGGATCGGTCGACACCGGTGACCGCGTTTCCCGTCAAGGAGGTACTCATGACCACCGAAGGATTCACCACCTGTCTCTGGTTCGACGGCCAGGCCGAGGAGGCTGCGCAGTTCTACGTGTCGGTCTTCAAGAACTCGAGCATCGGCCGCGTCGGCCGCCACACCGAGGCCGGCCCCGGCCCGGCCGGCTCGGTGCTGGTCGTCGAGTTCACGGCCAACGGCCAGAAGTTCATCGCGCTCAACGGCGGCCCCCAGTTCACGTTCAACGAGGCCATCTCCTTCCAGATCCTGTGCGCCGACCAGGACGAGATCGACCACTACTGGAACAAACTGACCGAGAACGGCGGCGAGGGCGGCCCCTGCGGCTGGCTCAAGGACAAGTACGGCGTCTCCTGGCAGGTCGTCTACGACCGGATGCCCGACCTGCTCGGCGACCCCGACCAGGAGAAGGCGGCCCGCACCATGAAGGCCATGATGAGCATGGGCAAGCTGGACGTCGCCGCGCTGGAGAAGGCGTACGCGGGGGAGTAGCGGCCACCGGCCCCGGCCCTCGGCCCGGGCCCGGCCCCTCCGCCTCGCCCGGCCTCGGCGAGGAGCTCGCTCGGCGACGGCGGCCCGGGTGGGCTCGTCCCGGTCCCGCAAGGGGCCGCCCCGGTAACCGGGCGGCCCTCCTGCGGGGCGATCCGGCGAAGCGCGCGCACGAACGACCCGAGGTCCCCTGCGGGCCGCTCCGGCTCGGGTACGGAGCCCGCCGCGGATTGCGTCCCTGCGGCCGGCGGCAGACGGATCAGGCCTGCGGATACCGGTTTCCCCGGGCTCAGACCCGGTCGGCCGCGATCAGCAGGTACTGGAAGCTGCCGTTGCGGTAGGCGTCGAGGAACGTGTCCTCGATGCCCGTGACCAGATGGTCGGCCTGCTTGCGCAGCTCCCAGTAGGGGATCGTGGCCTCGGTGAGATCCTGGACGTGCACCGGCACCAGGCGGTTGCGGGCCATCGCCCTGAAGTACTCCGAGCGCGGGTGGATGTCGCAGATGTAGTGGGCGTTGATCAGGGACACCTCGCGCGAGGCCTGTCCGTAGGTGTCGTTGTAGCAGCCGGTGATCACCACATAGCGTCCGCCGCGGCGCAGCAGCCGGGCGTGCTCGGCGAACAGCAGGTCCAGTTCGACGTACATGGTGGACTCGTTGTTCCACGACGCCGCGTACGCGCCCGACGGGAAGCCGGTGTCCAGCATGTTGCGGTGGTGGTAGCGCACCTTGTCGTCGATGCCCCGCGTGCGGGCCTGCTCGTTCGCGAACTCGGCCTGCTTGGCGGAGATCGTGACGCCGTCGGCGTGGCAGCCGTAGCGCAGATGCGCCACCACGCTGCCGCCGCCCCGTCCGCAGCCGGCGTCGAAGACCCGGTCGGCGGGGGCCAGCGGCCCGAGGTGGGCGGTGAGCAGTTCGGCCTGGGCGTGTTCCAGGCGGTGCAGTTCCGCGGTGACGCGCGCCCGCCGCCGGTCCGGGTCGGGCTCGTCGAGCACCGAGCGGTCGGCCTCTCCGATGCCGTAGTGGTGGTGGTACAGGTCGTCGATCTTGCCGAGTTCGAGGTTGACCGGGTTCTCCTCGGCGTTCCAGTAGTCCGCGACCCGGCTCTGGTAGATGGACTGGGTCGGAACCGGAGCGGGCGTGGTCCGGGCGGCGGGGGCAGTGGTCAACGAGGACTCCTCTGAGCGGTATGTGACGGTGTTTCGCGGGTGGTGGTTACGCGGTTACCAGTAGTCGGGCAGGTGGTAGCGGTGGGTGTTGGTGGCGTGCCACTCGTGGTTGCCGGACACCCAGGCGGCGAGTCCCTGGGCGTAGCGCTCCACCAGCGGCGAGGTGGCGGACAGGATGGCCGCCTCCTCCTCGAAGGCCTCCATGATCCGGTTGTGGATCTCGACGGACTTCAGGTAGGCGGCCTTCAGACCGCGCCGCTCGTTGGCGGCGACGACCTGCGGCAGGTTCAGGTGCGTGGGGTCGCTGGCCAGTTCCTTGGTGAAGGAGTACAGGTCGTTGACGATCGTGGTGGCGTTGGCGGCCAGGGCGGTGATCCGCTGGATCTCGGGGCGTGCGTAGACCTGCTCGGGCAGCTCGTAGCCGTCCACGGCGTCGACGAGTGACAGGCACGGGCGGAAGTTGTTGAACTGCCGCATCACCAGGTACTCCCAGACCCGCGGTACGTACTTCGTCTCCATCCAGGCGGCCTCGCCCAGGTAGCCCAGGTGCAGCCGGGCGACGTCGTGCACGAACCGGTCGGTCTGGCTGGGCGTGGCGAAGGCCGCGTAGTCCGCGAGGGCGAAGTGGTACGAGCGCAGCGGGCCGTCGGCCTGGATGCCTTGGCGCCACTCCGCCTCCAGCTCCGGGACACCGTGGTAGGGGTCGAGCGCCGACTGGGCGATGATCAGCGGGCCGCCCAGACCGCTCCGCGACCCGCCTCTGCCCTCGTCCTCCTCGCAGTAGCAGGAGTCGACGATGTTCTCGGCGAGCAGCAGTTTCCCGGCGGCGGTGAGACGGTCCAGGTCGAGGCCGCCCGGATGCTGGAGTACGACGGCCCGGCCGAACTGGAAGCCGGAGAAGTCTCCGTTCCAGGCCGTGGGAAACAGGTCCAGCTCCCGGGCCCAGGTCTCCAGCCGACGGTCGATCTCGGCCGCCTTCTCGGGGTCGGCGGGAGCGGCCGGCCGGTAGTGCAGTCCGGGGATCGCCCCGGTGCGGTTGGGCCTGCGCAGGCTCTGGGCGATGTTGGGCGGCCCGGGCAGTGTGTAGGAGGGGGCGGGCGTGCTCATGGAGGGTTCGGACGTCATTCGGGGAACCGGCCGATCTGGACGTTCTCCAGGATCCCGGCCGCGTCGGGCACGAGGATCGCCAGGGAGTAGTAAGCGGTCACGAGGTAGTTGACGATCGCGGCGGTGTCGATGCCCATGAACCGGACGTTCAGGCCCGGCTGGTACTCCTCCGGGATGCCCGTCTGGTACAGGCCGATCACACCCTGGTCGGCCTCGCCGGTGCGCAGCGCGATGATGCTCGTGGTGTGGTCGTCGCTGATCGGGATCTTGCTGCACGGGAAGATCGGCACGCCGCGCCAGGCCGGCACCTCGTGGCCGTCGACGCTCGCGGTGCCGGGCACCAGACCGCGCCGGTTGCACTGCCGGAAGAACGCCGCGATCGCCTTGGGATGGGCGAGGAACACCTTGGTCTTGCGCCGCATCGACAGCAGCTCGTCCAGGTCGTCCGGCACCGGCGGGCCGGTGAAGGTGCTGATCCGCTGGCCGTAGTCGACGTTGTGCAGCAGCCCGAACTCCCGGTTGTTGACCAGCTCCCACTCCTGGCGCTCGCGGATCTCCTCGACCGTCAGCCGGAGCTGCTGCGCGGTCTGGTCCATGGGGTGGTTGTAGAGATCGGCGACCCGGGTGTGCACCCGCAGCACGGTCTGGGTCAGGGACAACTCGTACTCGCGCGGGGCGAGTTCGTAGTCCACGAACCCACCGGGCAGCGTGGGCTCGCCGACATGGCCGGCCTGCACCGGCACCTCGGACTCGCCCTTGCGGTTCATGGGCCGGTTCTGCCGCTCGACATGCGCCTGCAGGTGTGCGGCGAGGGACGGCACCCGCTCGGTGAACTCCTGCACCACGGCCCAGGGCAGCGCGAGCACCACGCCCGGGGTCTCGGCCCGCACCGAGGCCGGCCACAGCGGGTCGGACTGGCCGACCGCCTCGTCGCCCATCTGGTCGCCGTCGGTGACGACCCCGGTGATCTCCTCGTCGCCGTACTTGCCGGGGGTGTAGCGGGTGAACCGGCCGTGCACGACCAGGTAGGCCTCCGTCACCGGCTGGCCCGCCTCGAACAGCACCTGCCCGGCGCGCACCTCGCGGGGCTGGAAGCGGCCGGCGATCTCCCGCAGCACGTCGGCGTCCTCGTAGCCGCGCAGGATGGGCAGCTCGGTCAGTGTCTCCGGGACGACCCGGATGTCGTCGGCGCCGTTGTGCTCGAAGTGCACCCGGCCGCGCCCCGTGCGCAGCGTCAGGCGGCGGTTGACCCGGTAGGTGCCGCCCCTGACGTCCACCCACGGCAGCGTTTTCAGCAGCCATCGCGAGGTGATGGCCTGCATCTGCGGTTCGGACTTGGTGGTCGTGGTGAGCTGGCGGGCCGCCCGGGTGCTCAGGCTGGTGAGCTGCCCGTCGGCCCCGGGATCGGGGGCGGGTTCGTCTACGACGGGACCGGTGGCGCTGTCCGGTGTGGTCACATTCGCTCCAGCAGGGAGATGAACAGGGGTGACTGGATCGATCGGTGGTGTGCCAGGTGGTGGTGTGCACGCACAGCCAAACAGGCCGCATGATCACTGGGAAAGGCGTGAAAAGGGGCGCTTTCATTCCTTGGTGGTGCAAACCAACCAATGGCGGCAACAAGCCGGCGCGTGGAGGGGGCGCGCGCCGGGCTGCCGCCTCCACGCCCGTGGTTCGCGCGCCTTCCCGCCGTCCGGCACAGGACACGGTCACCCTCCGTGACGAGCGGCACGGGCCGACGGCGGCGGCCCGGCGGTCCCGCCCGTTCGGCGCGCGGCGCGAGGGCCGGATGGCTAGCGTGAGCTTCGGGACACACCGACTGTGGCGGGGGACCATCCGTACGGGACACAGACCAGGAGGGCCGCGAGCATGGCCGTGCAACCCGAGGGAACGCCCTGTTGGGCCGATGCGATGTTCAGCGACGTCGAGGGAGCCAAACGGTTCTACGCCGACGTCCTCGGCTGGACCTTCGGCGAGTCGTCGTCGGAGTACGGCAACTACACGCAGGCCTACGCGGACGGCAAGGCGGTGGCCGCCGTCGTCCCGCCCATGCCCGGCCAGGAGGGCCAGTCGCAGTGGTGCCTCTACTTCGCCTCGCCGGACGCCGCCGCCACCGCGGAGAAGATCCGCGAGAACGGCGGCGAGGTGCTGATGGAGCCGATGCAGGTCGGTGACTTCGGCACGATGTGTCTGGCCCGGGAGCCCAGCGGAGCCGTGTTCGGCGTCTGGCAGGGGGGCACCCACGAGGGCTTCGAGGCGACGGCGGTCCCGGGCGCCTACTGCTGGGCCGAGGTCTTCACCCGTGAGCCCGAGAAGGCCGACACCTTCTTCTCCGCGGTCTTCCCGTACCGGATGAAGCAGATCGAGGACCACGCCGTCGACTTCCGGATGTTCGACGTGGGGGAGAACACCGTCCTCGGCCGGATGCGGATGACCGACGACTTCCCGCCCGAGGTGCCGTCGTACATCAATGTCTACTTCACCGTCGACGACTGCGACGAGGCCGTGGCGCGCGCCACCAAGCTCGGTGGTGTCCTCCGCTTCGGGCCGATGAGCAGCCCCTTCGGCCGGTTCGCGGCCCTCAGTGATCCGCAGGGCGCGAACCTCTCCGTGATCGACATCGCGACCACGGAAGGGGAGATGCCGACCGTCAAGGACGTCTGACCGGCCGTCCCGGCCAGGCCGCCCGGGGCATGACGCGGCACGGCCACCCGGGTGACCATGGCATGATCGGGCACATGCGTGAACGTGTGGTGGCCGCGTGCGACGGGGCTTCGAAGGGAAACCCGGGACCGGCCGGATGGGCGTGGGTGATCTCCGACGACGAGCGGACCGCCGCCCGCTGGGAGGCGGGCCCGCTCGGCCGGGCCACCAACAACGTCGCCGAACTCACCGCCCTGGAGCGGCTGCTCACGGCCGTCGCGCCGGACGTGCCGCTGGAGATCCGCATGGACTCCCAGTACGCGATGAAGGCGGTCACCAGCTGGCTGCCCGGCTGGAAGCGCAACGGCTGGAAGACCGCGGCCGGCAAGCCCGTCGCCAACCAGGACCTGGTCGTCCGCATCGACGCCCTCCTCGACGGCCGGACGGTCGACTTCCGCTATGTCCCGGCCCACCAGGTCGACGGTGACCCGCTGAACGACTTCGCCGACCGTGCCGCCAGCCAGGCGGCCACCGTGCAGGAGGAGGCCGGCAGCGCGCTGGGCTCCCCGGAGCCGCCGCCGTCGCCCGACACCCCGAAGGCGGCCGCCCCGCGCAAGAAGGCGCCCCGCCGTGCCGGCGGCGGGGCGTCCTCCCGCACGATCAAGGCGAAGTTCCCCGGCCGCTGCCTGTGCGGCGGCTCCTACGCGGCCGGTGAGTCCATCGCCAAGAACGCGCAGGGCTGGGGGCACCCGGACTGCCGGACCGCCGAGGCCTGACCGGCAGCCTTCAGCTGTCGAAGGTGTAGAACTTCGTGTGGTCCAGCAGATCCGCCGGGCGCACGTCGTTCCACGGCTTCATCGTCTCGTTCAGGTCCACGACGTCCGGCGTGCCGCCGGCCGGCACGTACGCCGCGCCCGGATGGCGCCGCTGCCACTCCGCCCACAGCTTGTCGACGAAGGCGTGGTGCAGCCAGAACACCGGGTCGTTGGGGGAGACCCCGGTGGCCATCTGGCCGCCGACCCAGACGTGGACCCGGTTGTGCAGATTGACCCCGCGCCACCCCTCCAGGTGGTTGCGGAACCCGTCCGAGGCGCTGTTGTACGGCGCCATGTCGTACGCCGGTAGGGACAGCACCGACTCCACCTCCGCGCGCGTCGGCAGCTCACGCACGCCGGTGCCGAGCGAGCGGCGCAGGAAGCCACGGCCGTCGACGCGTATGTTCATCGGCCAGTTGCCGGCGGAGTCGGCGAACGGGCCGTCCATCACCCGGCCGTCGCTGCTGCGCCCGGTGCCGCCGAGGAAGTCCGGCGCCCACAGCGCGGCACGCACCGTGCGGTCGGTGCTCCAGTCCCAGTAGGGCAGCGCGACCGAGGGGTCCACCGACTGCAGCGCCTGTTCGAAGTCGAGCAGGAATCTGCGGTGCCAGGGCAGGAAGGACGGCGAGCGGTGGCCGGTCCGCTCGCCGGTGTCGGTGTCCGACATGATGAACGCGTTGTGCGTGCGGACGAACTCGTCGTAGCGTCCGTTGCGCTTGAGTTCGAGGACGGCACCTACGAACCGGCGCTTCTCGTCGGTGGTCAGGGTGGCCTGGTTCTTGCGTACGGTCATGGTGCGCGGTGCTCCGGAAGTCCTTGCGAGGGCGGTCAGTTGGCGGGGAAGGGCAGCAGCGGGGCGCCCTGCAGCTCGTCCACCGCGGCGCGGGCGGCGGCGCGCGGGGTCGGTACCGGGTCGTAGTGGCTGACGACGCTGATCCAGCTGCCGTCGGCGTTGCGCATCAGGTGCAGCTGCACGCCGTCGATCAACACCTCGTAGCCGCCGCCGTGTTCGTGGTGGTGGCCGCCTCCGCTCATCGGACGGCCCTGTATCCGGCGGCCCTTGTAGACCTCGCCGAAGGTGTCCGGCATCGGCATGGTGTGGTCGTGTCCCGCGGCCGAGGCCGCGGGTGCCGCGAGGGCGGTGACGGTGGCCGTCGCCGCGAGGGCTGCCGTCGCGGTGAGCGCGCGGCGCCGGGTGAGGTCGGGCATGCGGGTCCTCCTGGAGGGTGTTCCGGTGGTGACGACGCATGCCTATCGGGGGCTCGGTGACGGGGGGAAATCTCCCGGAACCGGTTCGCTCCGATCCGGACAAGTGGTTACATGTCGTATAGCGTTGAACGAAGATGATCTTGTCGTGTCCGGGTGGCGATCCGCTCCGGAACGGGGAATTCCTTGCCGGGGCGACCGCGTTTCGGCTGATCCTTGCCGTCCGCCGGCCGTCCGAGTGGCCCGGCTCACCGCGCCAGACTGACGCGATCGGGTGACCTGACGGGCCCTGCCGGCATCCGCACGGCCGGCTGCACGGGAGCGTGCCGATGCCGTCGGCGCTCACCGGCCGGGCGGCGGGGCTGACCGCCGACGCCTTCGCGCCCGCCTTGGACGGCATCCGCGACCACTTCATGCGCACCTGTCCGACGGCACTGGAGAGGAACTTCGACCGAGAGCTCCCCCATCTGCTCGGGGCACTGGGTGAATGGCCATTCACCAGCTAAGGTGAATTGTCATTCACCTCGCCGTGCACGCCGACCGCTGGAGCGCCGATGGACCAGCCCGCCCCGATATCCAGGCCCCCGGCCGGACCGGCCCCGCTGCGCAGCCGGCTCGCCATCCCGGTGCTGGCGTCGGGCGGCATTCTCATGGCGGTCATGCAGACCGTCGTCGTCCCCCTGCTGCCGGACCTGCCCCGGCTCACCGGCGCCTCGGCAGCGACGGTCTCCTGGACGGTCACCGCGACCCTGCTCTCCGGCGCCGTCCTCACCCCGGTGCTCGGCCGGGCCGGCGACATGTACGGCAAGCGCCGGGTGCTGATCTGCGCACTCGCCCTGATGACCATCGGCTCGGTGCTGTGCGCGCTGTCCTCCGACATCGGCGTGCTCATCACCGCCCGCGCGCTCCAGGGCTCCGCCGCCTCCGTCGTACCGCTGTCGATCAGCATCCTGCGTGACGAACTCCCACCCGAACGCCGGGGCTCGGCGGTGGCGCTGATGAGCTCCACGGTCGGCATCGGCGCCGCGCTCGGCCTGCCGCTCGCCGCGCTCGTCGTCCAGTACGCCGACTGGCACACCATGTTCTGGCTCACCAGCGCCCTCGGCGCGCTCGGCGTCGCGGCGACCTGGTGGGCGGTCAGGGAGTCGCCCGTGCGCGAATCCGGCCGGTTCGACGTGGTGGGCGCGCTGGGTCTCGCCGTGGGCCTGGTCTGCCTGCTGCTGGGCGTCTCGCAGGGCGGCACCTGGGGCTGGCGGAGCCCCCGGGTCCTCGGGCTGTTCCTCGGGGCGGCCGTCGTCCTCACCCTGTGGTGCTGGCAGCAGCTGCGCGCCGAACGGCCGCTGGTCGACCTGCGGTTGGCCGGCCGGCCGCGCGTGGGCCTGTCGCATGTGGCCGCCCTGCTGACCGGGTTCGCCTTCTACGCCAACTCACTGGTCACCGCCCAGCTGGTGCAGGCGCCGAAAGCCACCGGCTACGGCCTCGGCCTGTCGATCGTCGCCACCGGTCTGTGCCTGCTGCCCGGCGGTGTGACCATGCTGCTGTTCTCCCCGCTGTCGGCCCGGATCTCGGCCGCGCGCGGCCCCCGGACCACCCTCGCGCTGGGCGCCGCCGTCATCGCCTGCGGTTACGGCGTCCGCATCGCCGACAGCCGCGACCTGTGGATGATCATCATGGGCGCCACCGTCGTGGCGACCGGGACCACGCTCGCCTACTCGGCGCTGCCGACCCTCATCCTGCGGGCCGTCCCGGCCGCGCAGACCGCCTCCGCCAACGGCGTCAACGTCCTCATGCGCACCATCGGCCAGGCCACCTCCAGCGCGGCCGTCGCGGCCGTGCTCGTGCATCACAGCAGCCCGGTCGGCGGCGTACCGATCCCCACCCTGAACGGCTATCTGCTCGCGTTCGCGATGGCCGGCGCCGTCGCCCTCGCGGCCTGCGCCGCCACCCTGACCATCCCCGGCGACGGCCCCTCCGGCCGCACCCGCCGCGCCGAGAGCACCCCGCGCGGCGCCCGCGACCAGGCCATGGAGGGAGCATGAGGGGCGTGAGCACTCCATCCGCACCGGGCATCTCCGCCCGCCGTGACGCCGAGGCCACCAAGGCGGCCATCCTCAAAGCGGCCCGCCACCTCCTCGCCCGGCACGCGCACGCCGACATCACACTCAGGGCCGTCGCCGAACGGGCCGGTGTCAGCCCGCCGCTGATCGTGAAGTACTTCGGCAACAAGGACGCCCTGTTCGCCCGTGTGATGTCCTTCGACACCGACGCGGACGCCCTGCTGGACGCGCCGCTCGCCGACCTCGGCCTGCACATGGCCCGGCACGTGCTGTCCAGCCAGCGCGAGCGCGGCGCCGACCCGCTGCTGCGTATCGCCTTCGCCCCCCTGCACGGCGACCACGGCGACATCCTGCGCACCAACTTCCGCACCCAGGTCACCGAACGCCTCGCCGCCCGGCTCACCGGCCCCGATCCGGGCCTGCGCGCCGAACTCGCCGTCGCCGCGCTCGTCGGCCTCGGCGTGATGTACGGCATCGCACGCGGCCCGCACCTGCGGGAGACCGACGTCGACACCATCGCCGAGCACTACGGGCCGCTCGTCCAGGCCCAGTTGACGCCGAGCGGCTGACTCGGCGAGCCACGTCCGGCTCTGTGAGCAGGGCCAACACGGTCCTGCGGAAGGACAAGGCCAGCCGGCCGTCGCGGGCGCCGGTGGGCGGGGCGATGTGGCTGGGTTCGATGCCGTGCGGCGGGATGGTGGTGGGGCCGGGTCGGGTGCGGGTGCCCGGGCGGGGCGCGGCGGTCGCCGGTGACTGGCCTGATACGACGGGTCTGCGGTGGACCGCCTCGCCACGGAGGAGGACGGGCCGGCCCCGGGCGCCCACCGGACCGCATCCGAGGAGGCGGGCGTCCCGTCGGCCGATCCCGGCGTGCGGACCTCACTGGTCCGGTTCGCGCCGAGCGCGCACGGTCGCGGGACCAGGCCTCCGTGCCGCGCCGGAAAGCGATCGCCGGAAGGGTGCCGCTCCGGGGCATCGCCGACTCGGCGGCCGGCCTCCGGATGTGCCCGTCGCCGGGATCCCGGCCGAGCGCGCCGCCGAGCACTTCGGTTCCCCGCGTGGTTCGCCGGTGTCGACAACCCCACGTCGAGCGCGCTGACCCGCAAGCCGCCCCGGTGGGAGCGGGGCCTCCTCGCGGACCTGGGCGAGGGCGCCTGCTTCTGGGCCTGAAGAGGTCCGGTCGGCGCAGCAGCCGGTCCAGGAAGGCGTTGCCGGACACCCGGTCAGGGCCCAGGCGGTCGAGGGCCGCGACCGCTTCCGCTCACACCTGTGGCCCGAAGGCGCCGGGTACGGCCGTGCCCGGCACCCCGGCGTCGCTCCAGGCGGCGTCCGCCGGATATGCCCAGCCCTCGGCCCACTCCACCGGTGCGAGGCGGGCCCACCGGATCGCGACCGGGGACCAGCCGTGCGCACAGCCCCGCGCGCAGGTCCACAGCCCGTCGGCGGCGATCTTGCCCCCGGTTGCGGTACGCCGAGCGCTACAGCCCCACCTGCGCCGGAAACCCGGGGCGTTCGGCAGCGGCCACCGCCGGGTCGGCCGAGCGGGCCCGAAGCGCCCCGAGGGGAAGAGGGGAAGGAAGGATCCGTTGGTGCTCCGGCACCGGATGACAGACTGGCGCCATGGACGAACGCGCATTCCGCAGGTCGGGTCAGTGGGCATCGGTGGTCGGTCTCGGCACATGGCAGCTGGGTGCCGACTGGGGCGACGTGGACGACAAGGCGGCCCTGTCCGTCCTGGAGGCGGCGGCCGAGGCCGGGGTCACCTTCTTCGACACGGCCGACGTGTACGGCGACGGACGCAGCGAGGAGACCATCGCCTCCTTCCTGCGCGGCCGGCCCGACCTGCATGTGCTGGTGGCGACCAAGATGGGCCGCCGGGTCGAACAGATCCCCGAGAACTACGTCCTGGAAAACTTCCGCGCCTGGAACGACCGTTCGCGCCGCAACCTCGGCGTCGACCGCGTCGACCTGGTCCAGCTGCACTGCCCGCCGACGCCCGTCTACTCCTCCGACGCGGTGTTCGACGCCCTGGACACCCTGGTCGAGGAGGAGCGCGTCGCGGCCTACGGGGTGAGCGTGGAGACCTGCGCCGAGGCGCTCACCGCGATCGCCCGGCCGAACGTGGCGAGCGTGCAGATCATCCTCAACCCCTTCCGCATGAAGCCCTTGTACGAGGTGCTGCCCGCCGCCCGCGAGGCCGGCGTCGGCATCATCGCGCGGGTGCCGCTCGCCTCCGGCCTGCTGTCCGGCAAGTACACCAAGGACACGGTGTTCGCGGCCAACGACCACCGCACCTTCAACCGGCACGGAGAGCAGTTCGACCAGGGCGAGACCTTCTCCGGCGTCGACTACGACACCGGGGTCGAGGCCGCCGCCGAGTTCGCCGCGCTCGCGCCCGAGGGATGCACCCCGGCCCAGCTGGCCCTGCGCTGGATCATCGAGCAGGACGGCGTGACCACGGTGATCCCCGGCGCCCGCAACCCGGAGCAGGCCCGCGCGAACGCGGCAGCCGCCAAGCTGCCGCCGCTGCCCGAGGAGACGCTCACCGCGATCCGTGAGCTGTACGAGCGGCGGATCAGGGACCAGGTCGAGCACCGCTGGTAGTCGTCGGGGCACGCGTCGTTTGAACGAACGGCAGGGCGGTTACACGCACCGCATGACGCAGGAAGGACGGCGCAGGGGGCGGAACGAGACCGAGGAGGAGCGGGCCGACCGGATGTGGGTCGAACTCATCCAGGAGGTCCGGGTCGCCCAGACGGGCGTGCAGATCCTGTTCGGCTTCCTGCTGACCGTCGTCTTCCAGCCGAAGTACGCCACGCTGCCCCGCGCCGACCAGGTCATCTACATCGTGACCGTGGTCCTCGGCGCCTGTGCGACCGGCGCCCTCATCGGACCGGTGTCGCTGCACCGCCTGGTGTCCGGCCGCCGGGTGAAGCCGCAGGCGGTACAGCTCGCGTCCCGGATGACGTTCGTCGGCCTGGTCATGCTCCTGGTGACGATGGCGTCCTCGCTGCTGCTGATCCTGCGGGTGGCCACCCACGACGGCTATGTGCCGTATCTGGTGACCGCCGTCGTCGTCTGGTACCTGGTCTGCTGGTACGGCCTGCCGCTGTGGGCCCGCCACCGGCACACCACCCGCTCGTCCGACGGCGCCGCGCACCCGGGGCCGGGCGGCGGCACGCCCGGCCGGGGACGGACGTAGGACCGGCGCCCCTTCGCCGCCGCGTGCGTACGCCTGCTCAGCCCGCGGAGAGGATCTCGGCCACCAGCTCGTCGACCGGGACGCGTTCGCGGCCCGGCGGGACGACCCGGTGGGTCTCCCGCAGGAACGCGGCGACCGCGGGCGCCCAGGCGAACACCACCGCGCGGTGCCGGCTCCCGTCCGGCCGGACGTCCCCGAGGAACTCCATGCACAGCTCGTGCCACGCACCGGTCGCGGCCGGCCGCAGCCGCACGTCCCCGGTGCCGACCGGCCGGACCAGACCGTCGGAGAGCATCTCCCGGTCCAGCCGCCAGCAGGCCAGTACCCGGCCGTCGTGGCCGAAGACGGCGGTGACGGCGAACGGGTCGTCGGCGTCGTAACTGAGATGGGCCAGCACGGGGCACCGGCCGGTGCCTTCCGCGCGCAACTGCACCACCAGGGTCTTGTGCACGAACGCGGTCATGCGAGGGCCTCCGGCAACAATCGGCGTAGAGCCCTCTAGTACCCCGGTGCCGCCCGGGATGCTCACCCGTGCGACTGATTCCCCGGATTCCCGCCGGCTCCGCGTAGCGCGGCCAGGCAGCCCCCGGCGGCCTGCTGGAGTTCCTCCAGCCGCCGGACCATGTCGTAGCACTTCGTCCGGCGCTCCTGGACGCGCAGGCCGGGGCCGGCCCCGACCGCCTCGGCGACGAGCGACTCCATCTCCTGCGAGGAAGCTCAAGGGGCCGCACCCGGGAGCGGGCGTGGACAGGAAAGCCCGTAGGCACCCATGGGCCGGTTTGTCAGCCGAAGGCCTCCCGCAGGGCGGGCAGCAGGGTCTTCGCCGACCAGTCCAGGAACTCCGGCTGCGCGTCGCCGCCGATCTGCACGAGCGCGATCTCCCCGAACCCCGCCTCGGCGTAGGGGCGGACCGCCTCCACGAAGGCGTCCGGGTCGTCGCCGCACGGGATCGAGGAGGCGACGTCGTCCTCGTCCACGAACTGGGTCGCGGCCTCGAAGGAGTCCGGGTGCGGCAGTTCGGCGTTCACCTTCCAGCCGAGCCCGAACCAGCGGAACTGGGAGTGGGCGCGCTTGACCGCCGTGTCCCGGTCGGGGTCGTAGCACACCGGCAGCTGCCCGACCCGGGGCTTTCCGCTGCCGCCGTGCCGGTCGAAGGCCTCCAGCAGCCCCGGCTTCGGCTCGGTCGCGATGACCAGGTCGGCGAGGTGTCCGGCGAGCTTGCAGGACTGCTCTCCGGAGACGGCGATGCCGATCGGCGGCGGCTGGTCCGGCAGATCCCACAGCCGGGCCGACTCCACGTCGTAGTGCGGTCCGTGGTGGGTCACGTGGCCGCCCTCGAACAGCGCGCGGATGATCTCCACGGCCTCCTCGAGCATCTCGTGGCGCACGTCCACCGGGGGCCAGCCGCCGCCCACCACATGCTCGTTCAGGTTCTCGCCCGCGCCCAGCCCGAGCCGGAACCTGCCCTCGGACAGCAACTGCACGGTGGCCGCCTTCTGCGCCACGATCGCCGGGTGGTAGCGCAGGATGGGGCAGGTCACGTAGGTCATCAGCGGAATCCGCGAGGTGGCCTGGGCGGCGGCGCCCAGCACGCTCCACGCGTACGAGGAGTGGCCCTGCGAGCGCAGCCACGGAAAGTAGTGGTCGGAGATCACCGAGAAGTCGAACCCGGTCTCCTCGGCCCGCACCACGTGGTCCACCAGCTCCCGGGGACCTGCCTGCTCGGTCATCATCGTGTATCCGATTTGCACCATAAGAGGTGAGTCCCCGGGTCGGCGGCCCGAAAACGGGCCACGGGCGCCGGTCAGCCCGCCGGCGTACGGAACGTCTGCAGGAACGTCTTCAGCGCCAGCCGGTTGGCGGTGTCGTTCCAGGTGGCGGCCGGGGTGGTGAAGCGCAGGGAGAAGCCGTCGCCGCCGCCCGTCAGGAAGCCGCGCCCGAAGGTGTGCACCCGCCCGTCCCCCGTACCGGCCAGCCACTCCAGGTCGGCGGCCTCGTGGCCCCGGTAGGTGGTCGCGCGGACGGTGCCGACGCGGTGGTAGCCGGGCAGCCGCCGCAGATCCGGTTCGACGTCGTCCCGCCAGACGGCGACCGGGTCGGCACCCACGTGCTCGCTGTGGGTGACGGCCAGCGTGGGGGAGGCGCCGTCCCGGCCGAAGGTGACGCGGTAGGCGCCGGTGGCCCGGCTGGTGATCAGCCGCTTCCAGCCGCCGGGCAGGGCCACGGAGAAGCCCTCCGGGGCGGTGTAGGGGCGGTAGCCCGCCGGGAGGGCGGGCGGGCTGCTCGGGGTGGGACTCGCGGAGGGCGTCGCGCTGCCGCCGCCGGTGTGTCCGCCGGTGGGAGCGGCCGAGGCCGAGGGACGGTCCGGTGCCTGCGCGGTGCCGGTGCCCGGAAGCTGGTGGGTCGCGGCCAGGACGGCGGCGGTGACGGTGAGGACGGCCAGCGCGGTACCGGCCGCCAGGGCCCGTCTGCCGTGCTCCCGCCCGGCGAGGCGCACACCCGCGTACGCGCCGCGCAGCCGGGGCACGGGGGCCGGCTGCCGGTCGGCGTCGGCGTCCTCGTCGAGGGTCCGGATCAGGGCCTCGCGGACCACCGGCCGGGTCAGCCGCTCCCGCGAGTTCTTCCGCAGCAGCCCCTGCACGGCCTGGGTGAGCGGGCCCGCGCGCAGGGGGGTGCGCAGTGGTAGCCGGTCCACGGCCTTCAGGGTGGCGTCGGGCCGGCCGCGGTCCCGGAACGGCGGCCGGCCCTCCACCATCGTGTACAGGAGCGCGCCCAGTGCCCACAGGTCGGCGGCCGGCCCGATGCGCTCGTCGCGGGCCTGCTCGGGCGAGGCGTACGACGGTGCCGTGAGCCGGGGCACCAGTGTCGCGCCCGCCAGCCCGAACCCGGTGACGACGACGGGGCCGCTGTCCCGTACGAAGACCTGGCCGGGGCTGAGCTCGCCGTGGGTGATCCCCTCGTCGTGCGCGGCCTGGAGCACATCGAGCAGCTCCAGGCCGATCCGCGCCGCCCGTGCCGTGTTGAACGCCCCCTCGCGGTCCAGGAGTTCGGAGAGCGGCGTGCCGTCGATCCATTCGGTGACCGTCCACAGCGTGCCGGCCTCCACCACGGCGTCGACGACCGGGGCGACCTGGCCGGGGCACAGCAGCCGCATGGTCTCGCAGGTCCGGATGACGCGGGCCGTGACCCGGCGCGCGGTGTCGTCGGCGGAGGGCTCCGGCAGGGCGGTCTGGGCCACCAGCCGGGGCTGCTCCGCCGCGACGTCCTCGGCGTACCACCACAGGCGGTTCGTCTCCCGGGCGAAGACCTCCAGGAGCCGGTAGCGTCCGGCGACCAACTCGTGTGCGGAGACATGCGCCTTGACCATGGTCATCCCTCGCTGGAACCCCTGTTGTGTGTCTCACAGAGGTACGCGGGAGGCGCGGGGGTGCGTTCAAAGAATCCGTGGATCGGGCCGCCTTCCTGCCTTTTATTCAACTCTTCGAAGCGGCTCGCGGGTTGGGATGGCCGCACCCGACGGTCGTTCGACCTGCGGGTAACCGAGGGTAAATTGCCGGGTGCGGCCGGTCTCAGAGCAGTGCGAAGCTCTCGGCCCAGCCGGTGAGTTCGCGCGGTGTCGTGTTGCCGCCGCACACCACGAGTCCGATCCGGGCGCCGTCGCCGACCCGTGCCACCACCTCGCGGGCCGCCGGCAGCAGACAGCCAGCGGCCGGCTCGGCCCACACCTTGGCGTGGTCGGCGAGGTCCAGGGAGCCCTGCACGGCGTCCCGGTCGGAGACCACCAGCACCTGCTCGACCAGCGCGGACACACGGTCGTACGTCAGCTGTGACACGGCGGGCGGGCTGAGCGGCGTGACCAGGGACGACAGGGGCACCGGCACCGGCCCGCCCGCCTTCAGCGCCGCGGACATGGCCTCGGCGCCCTCGGTCTCCACGCCCCACACCCGCACGCCGGGGCGGGTGGCGGCGAGCGCGGCCGCGACCCCGGCGATCAGCCCGCCGCCGCCGATGCTGACGACGACGTCCGTGGGCGCGTCGGCGTCCTCGACGTCTTCGGCCAGCTCCAGCCCGACCGTGCCCTGCCCGGCGATCACCACCGGGTCGTCGAACGGGTGGACCAGGGTCAGCCCCTCGTCCCGCAGCCGCGCCACCAGCTCGAAGGCGCTGTCCATGCCGTCGGTCAGCCGCACCGACGCCCCTTCCTGCTGCACGATCCCGATGGAACGCGCCGGCGCGGTACGGGGCATCACCACGGTCGCCTTCACCCCCAGGGCCGCGGCCATCGCCGCGAGGGCGATCCCGTGGTTGCCGCCGCTGACCGCGACCACGCCCGCAGCCCGCTCGGCCTCGCTCAGCGACAGCAGCTTCGCCGCCGCCCCGCGTGCCTTGAACGAACCGGTGCGCTGGAGCAGTTCGAGCTTGGCGGTGACCGGGACGCCGAGCAGCGCGGTCAGGCCCGGGCTCGGTACGGTCGGCGTCCGCACGACATGCCCGGCGATCCGCTCCGCCGCGGCTTCGATCTCCGTGATGCCGATCAAGGTGCTTCACCCTTCCGGCGCGGGGGTGGGGACCGCGCCCTCCGCACCCTGACCCGCGGCGACCGGCGAGGTCAACACGGTCTCCCCAGGTCATCACCGGGGCTCACAGCTCGCGGTCCGCCAGGAAGTCCAGCAGCCGGAACAGGTCACCGGTGGCCTCGGCCGCCAGCGGTACGCCCGTCAGCAGCGCCCGGGCCGCGTCCGTGTGCGCACGGGCCCCGGCCAGCGCCGCCGTACGGCCGCCCGCCGCCTCGATCAGCGCGGCGGCCTCCTCGGCCCGCCCCGGGGCGTCGAGCAGCTCGGCAAGCCTGTGGGCCGCCGGGGAGCCGAGCGCGGCCAGCACCGGATAGGTCTTCTTGCGCTCCCGCAGATCGCCGCCCACGGGCTTGCCCGTGACGGCCGGGTCGCCCCAGATGCCGAGCACGTCGTCGACCAGTTGGAAGGCGACGCCGAGGTGCCGTCCGGCCCGGTCCAGCGCGGCCACCGTGGCCTCGGGCGCCCCGCCGAGCGCCGCGCCCAGCGCGGCGGCGCAGCCCAGCAGCGCACCGGTCTTGCCCTCCGCCATGGCCCGGTACTCCTCGGGCGTCACCCGCTCCGGGCCGGTGCAGGGCCGGGCGGCGAACAGCAGGTCGTCCGCCTGTCCGCGCACCAGGTCGGCGAGCGCTCCGGAGAGCAGCCGTACGGCGCCTGCGCCCTGCGGCGCGGCGGCGAGGGTCTCCACCGCCAGCGCGAACAGGGCGTCCCCGGCGAGCACCGCGGGGCCGGTGCCGTACGCCTTCCACACGGCGGGGCGGCGCCGCCGGGTCGCGTCGCCGTCCATGATGTCGTCGTGCAGCAGCGAGAAGGCGTGCACCAGCTCCACGGCGACCGCGGCCGGGATACCGGCCCGCCCGTCGGCGCCCGCCGCCTCGGCGCCGAGCACCGCCAGCGCCTGCCGCACGCCCTTGCCGCCCGGCGCGGCGGCGGGCGCCCCGCCGACCTCGCACCAGCCGAAGGAGTATGCGGCCATCTCGGCCACCCAGGGATGCAGCCGCCCCACCGCCTCCCGCAGCGGCGGCTGCACCAGGTCCCGGCAGCGGGCGAGGACGTCGGCAGCGGCGGGCGGAGCCTGTACGGCGGTCACCGGGCGGCCTCCGCGTCGAGGCCGAACTCCTCCTGGGCCCGGGCCACCATCTCCCGGGCGTGCTTGAGCCCGCTCCGCTCCAACGTCCGGGCCAGGTCGGCGAGTTCGGCAGCCGTCTCGGCGCGGTCGCGGCCCAGCTGTGCCAGCGACTTGGCCAGACCCAGCCGGGCCAGTGCCGCACCGCGCGGCTCGCTCATCGCCCGGAACTCCTCCAGCGCCAGCTCGTACAGGTCCCGCGCCTCGGCGTAACGTTCCGCCCGGTACAGGACGTTGCCGCGCATCTTGTGGTTGTAGGCGAGCGCGCTGGAGAGGTTCATCGCCCGGCAGCCGGCCTCCGCACGGGACAGCAGCTCCAGCGCCCGTTCGGTGTCCTTGTCGCGCACCGAGAGGATGTCGGCGAGTCCGCGCAGCGCCCAGGCGTGCCCGCGCCGGTCCTCCGCCCGCTCGGCTATCTCCGCCGCCTCCTCGAACAGCGCGTACGCCCGGTCGTGGTCGCCGGAGTTGCGGTGCATCTGCGCGATGCCCTCCAGTGCCCACACCGTGTGCCGGGCCTCACCGCGCCTGCGGGCCTCGGCCAGCAGCTGCTCGTGCAGCCGGCCGACCGCGTCGTAGTCGCCCTGGATGCGCCCGGTCTCCGCGAGACCGGCCAGCGAGTACCCCCGGCAGACGATGTCACCGCCCCGCTCCCCGAGTTCGGCCGCGAGTCCGAGCAGCCGCCAGGCGAGCGGGAAGGCCCCGCGCTGCCGGGCGAGGGTGCCGCCGCTCCACAGCGCCCACGCCATCGCCGCGGTGTCGCCTGCCTCCCGGGCGGCGCGGTAACTGGCCTTCCAGGCCCGGTCGGCGTCCCCCACATGACCGAGTCGCCGGTGCGCCTCGGCGACGGCGAGCCCGCAGCGGGCCGCCTCGGCCGGGCGCCCGGACCGCTCGGCCTCGCGCAGCTTCTCGGTGCCCTCAGCCAGCACATCGACCAGCGAGGAGTTCACGGACAGGGTGGTCAGGGTGCCCTGGTACTCCGGGGCGAAAGCCTTGCCGTACATGCGTACCTTTCTATACACGCAGCGTATACATCGCGTGTATAGCACGTCGGAAATTCGCCCCGGCCGAAGGACCGGGGCGTGTCGGTCTGTTGCCGATCAAGACGCAGGCTCGGCGAACGGGGTTGCCCGTGCGACACGGATCACCATGTGAAGTTTCAGTGTTGCTGGGCCTTCTGCGGGGTCAGTTCGCTCGGGCGCACCACGACGAAGCCCTCGCCCTGGAGCATCAGCTGCACGGCCTCGCCGGAACCGCCGCGCAGCATGGACCCGATGGACTGGGAGCGGTGCAGCGAGGTCTGCAGATGCGCCGTCCAGCCCACCACCGCGTCCGTGTCGACGTACACCGGGGACTGCGCGGAGACCGGGATCACCAGCGGATTGCCCTCGCAGACCAGGCCGAGCCGGCCCTGTCCGCTGAACACGCTGTTGAACAGACCGCCGCCGGCTATGCCCGACCCCTTGACCGTCTTGATCTCGTACGTCAGCGAGGCGTCGAAACACAGCACGTTACGGCCGTTGACCGTGAACCGGTCGCCGGCCTCGACCTCGACGAGAAAACAGTTCTGCGCCTCGTGTGCGAACCAGGCCTCGCCCTGCCCGCGCACGGCCATGAGGGGCAGCCCCTCGCCGGTGACCGCGCGCTTCAGCATGCCGCCGACGCCCTGCCCCTTCCGTTCGAACTTCAGTTCCCCGCGATAGGCGACCATCGCGCCCTGGCGGGCGTACATCTCGCCGTGCACCGCGTACTTGATGCACTTCGCGTTCTCGACGGACATGCCCGGCTCCACGGCCGGCTGCACCATGTGCTCACTGGAAAAGAGATCACCCTTCATGCGGGGCATGGTGTCCCGGAGGGTGCCATTCCGCCAAGATCACGGAACGTGCCCGGTCAGCCACCGAACAGCTGGGCCCAGTAGGTGCCGGCCCGGCCGCCGCCCGCGAAGCCGACGCCCAGGTGGCCGAACTCCCGCTTGAGGATGTTGGCGCGGTGACCGGGGCTGTTCATCCAGCCGTCCACGACCTCGGCGGGGGAGCGCTGGCCGCAGGCGATGTTCTCGCCGATCGTGCGCCTGCGGGACCCGGCGGCGCGGGCCCGGTCCCAGGGCTGGGAGCCGTCGGGGCAGGTGTGGTCGTAGAAGTCGCGGGCCACCATGTCCGCGCAGTGCGCCTGGGCGGCGGCCGTGAGCAGCGGGTCCGCCGCCAGCGGGGGCAGTCCGGCCCGGCCGCGTTCGGCGTTGGTGAGCGCGACGACCTCGGCGGCTGTGCCCGACAGTGCGACCGGGGTGAGGGGAGCGGCCCACAGCGCGGTCCAGTACCGGTCGCCGCCGTCGGCGTGGGCCAGGGCGGCGTGCCGGAAGGCCGGGTCGAGCAGGGTGTGCCGGGAACGTGCCGACTGCAGGCAGTAGTCCACGAACCCGGCCGGGGTGCGCGGGCCGGAGACGAGGTGCTCGCCCACGGTGACGTACACGTATCCGGCGGCGGTGATCCGCTGGTGCACCGAGACACCGTCCCGCCCCTCGCCGCCGAGCCGCCCGGCGTCCGCCATGGCCCGGGCGTGCGACCGCGCGGCGGAGAGGAGGCGCGGATCGAGGGCGACGGCCGGGGAACGGGCCTGCGCACGGGCCGAGTTGACCAGGCGCAGGAAGTCGTCCGCGGCGCCTTTTGCGAGCCGCGGTGCGCGGGTGGCGGTCATGGCCGGCCGGGTGGTGTGGCTGCGCGCATCCGGTGCGGCGGACGCCGTCGGCCCGCCGTCGTCCGTGACCTGCACCCCGAAGTCCCGCGCGAGTCCCGCCAGCCCGTCCGCGTACCCCTGCCCGATCGCCCGCAGCTTCCATCCGGTGCCCGGCCGCACATACAACTCGGCGAGCAGCAGCACGGTCTCCGGACCGGGGCGCGGCGGCGCGAACCGGGCCACCGTACGCCCGGCACCGTCCGTGACCTCGAGCCGGGGGGCGGGCAGCCTCCCGAGCGGCGTACCGGGCTCGGCCGCGCTCACCACCACCGTGACCCGGCACGCACCTCCGCGCAGCCGGCCCGGATCGACGGCCAGGGTGTCGCCACTCAGCCGGACACCGGGCGCCTGAGCCTGGTTGTAGAACACGAAGTCCGCGTCGGACCCGACTTTTCCGTCCGCCCCCGTGACGAGAGCGGACACGTCGAAGTCTCCGGCCACCCGCAGCCGCACCATCCCACCGGGCAGCGCCAGATTGCCCCCGGGCACCAGCTCGCTCGTCACGCAATGGACAACGCCCGGCCCCTGTCGGAAGGTTCCACCTCCTCACGGGCATGAGGAACCGCGCGACAAGCCCACACGCTCCCGGACCCGCAACGGTGGACGACCCCCTACCCCTTGGCCGCCCCCTCCCCGCAGAACCCCGCCTCCAAGGCCCCCGCCAACGCATCCGACACCTTCCCGTTGTTGGAGGTGTTGGCGACAGCCGTAACCCTCCGCGAACCGTCCTGCGTGGCGAAGGCATACGTGTAGTACCCCTGCACCACCCCCGTGTGCCCGTACACCGACACCCCGCACGACAGGTCACGCCGCCGCAACCCCAGCCCGTACGCCGTCGTACCGTCGACCGGCGTGAACCGCTCCATCTCGCCGAGCCGCGCGGCGGACAGCAGCCTGCCGCCGAGCAGCGCACCGTAGAAGACATCGAGATCCCGCGCGCTGGAGATGATCGCCCCGGCGCTCTGCGCCCACGACACCGTCTGGTCGGTGGCGTCGACCAACGGCCCACCGCCCTGGTCCGGGGTGAGGTATCCACGCGCGTACCGGCCCGGAATGGCGGTCGAGGGATGGACATAGAACGTGTCCCGCAGCTTCAGCGGCTTGAAGATGCGGTCCTCGTACTCGGTCCGCACGGGGTGCCCGGCGAGTTTCTCGATGAGCATGCCCGCCACGACGAAGTTGGTGTTGGAGTAGGAGTACGCGGCGCCGGGCTCGTTGGTGAGCGGCTTCTTCAGGGAGAGGCCGACCAGCTGGCGATAGGTGAAGACCTTGTTCCGCACCGCCTCGAAGCCGGACACGCTGTCGGCGAACAGGTCGTTGGTGTAGTCGTAGAGGCCGCTGCGGTGGCTCAGCACGTCACGGACCGTGATCCGGTCGTCCGGCAGCAGTCCCGGCAGGTAACGGTTGACCGGCGCGTCGAGCGCCAGCCGGTCCTCGTCGGCGAGCTGCAGCAGGACGACGGCCGAGAACGTCTTGGTGACGCTGCCGACGCGGAAGCGGTCGTCGGCGGTGAGGGCCCGCCGGCTGCTCCGGTCGGCGACTCCGCGCGCCGCCTCGTACGTCCGGCCCGGGTCGTCGATCCGGGCCAGCGCGCCCGGCGCGCCCCGGTCCACCGCCAACCGCAGTGCCGCGGCGAGTCCGGCGGTGTCGGGAGCCGGGAGCGCCGCTGCCGCCGGCGTGTCCGCCTCTGCGGTAGCGGCCCGCGCCGGGACCGCCAGGAGCGACAGCGCGACCGCCCCGAGGAGCACGCCCCGCCCCACCGTTGCTGAGATCATCCGGCACCCACCTTCAGCGATACGCATCCCTACGGCGCTTGATGCGACGTCGGTCACATTCCGGCCCTGGAACCTAGGGGATGGGGACGACGTCTCCACAGCCGACACACAGTTGGTCAGCTACTGATCACTCTGTGGCGTGCATTTGTAAAGGATTGCCCTAGAAGGTCGCGAAATCGATCATTCCGCCTTTACGTGCACATGACTGGTCCGTAAGGGTTGCGCCTCGGGGCCCGACCAGCCCCCGTGACGCCCAACCGCGTCGCGCGCCAAGGCGGTTGGTGATCCCGGCTGCCTTCGAACGAAGGAACCCTGATCAGTGCGTAGACCGCACATACGCAGCGTCGCCGTCGCCATCGCGGTGACCACCGCTGCCACAGGCCTGGCCGGTACGGCCTTCGCGGGTCCCTCCACGGGTGCGGAGCGGTCCACCGCCTCCGCCGTCACGAACGCCACGGCGGTGGTGGAGGCGGCGCGCACCGCGGCCTTCGCCCACGCTTCGGCGACCGGCGTCTCCCAGGGCGACGACCTGCACGCCCAGGACGTGATGCTCGACCCCGAGGGCGCCCGGCACGTCCGGTTCGTCCGCACGCACGACGGTATGCCCGTGCTCGGCGGTGACCTCATCGTCCACCTCGACGACGAGCTGGCCTACGCCGGCGTGACCCGCGCGGCCGGACACACCGTCAAGCCGGCCACCACGCAGGCCAAGCTGACCGCGGACCAGGCCGCCGCCAAGGCCGCCCAGACCGCGAAGGGCGACGCGGGCACCGCCCAGCTCGTCGTCGACGCCCGCGACGGCGCTTCCGCCCTGGCCTACCAGGTGACCGTGACCGGCCAGGACGGCTCCAACACCGTCGTCGTCGACGCCGTCACCGGCAAGGTGCGCAGCAACACGCCCGACAGTGACGAGTTCCTGTCGCCGAAGCTGCTCGAGAGCCTGCGCAAGCACGGTGAGACCGCCGACCCGGCCACCGGCATCGGCTCCGCCTCCCCGGCGGCCGGCCTGCTCGGCTCCGGCGCCACGGCGAGCTACCCGTCGGCCGCCAAGGGCACCGGCAAGACCCTCTTCGTGGGCAGCGTCGGCCTGACCACCACGCAGACCTCGCGCGGCCACTACCAGCTCAAGGACCCGAGCCGGTACGGCACCGAGACGCGTGACGCCAAGGGCTCGACCACCGAGAAGTTCGGCTCGGGCGCGAAGTTCACCAGCACGACCAACGTGTGGGGCAACGGCACGACCGCCAACCGTGCCAGCGCCGCCGCGGACGCCCAGTACGGCATCACCAAGACGCTGGACTTCTACAAGTCCACCTTCGGGCGCAAGGGCATAGCCAACAACAGCAAGGCCGCCCAGGGCATGGTCCACTGGGGCAAGAAGGTCGCGAACGCCTTCTGGGACCCGACCTGCAACTGCATGCTCTACGGTGACGGCGACGGCCAGATGTTCAAGAAGCCGCTCGTCGTCCTCGACGTCACCGGTCACGAGCTGACCCACGGCGTGGTGGACGCCACCGCCAAGCTGGAGCCGACCTACGTCGACCCCGACGGCAACCAGTTCGGTGAGCCCGGCGCGCTGAACGAGTCGCTCGCGGACATCTTCGGCTCCAACGTCGAGTTCTACGCCAAGAACGCCAAGGACACCCCGGACTACCTGATCGGCGAGAAGCTGGGCCTCGCGCAGAAGTTCCTGCGCCGCCTCGACCACCCGTCGCTGGACAAGCTCGAGGGCACGATCGACTACTGGGCGCCGAACGTGTACGACGCCGAGGTGCACGCCGGCTCCGGTGTCTCCTCGCACGCCTACTACCTCCTCGCCGAGGGCAGCGGCAAGAAGACGATCAACGGCGTCAACTACGACTCGCCGACCTACCACCACGCCACGGTCAAGGGCATCGGCCGCACCAAGGCCACCGCCATCTTCTACCGGGCGCTCACCCGTTACATGGTCTCCACGACCGACTTCCACGACGCGCGCATCGCGACGCTGAAGGCGGCCAAGGACCTGTACGGGGCCAGCAGCACCGAGTACAAGACGGTGGACAAGGCGTGGGCCGCGGTCAACGTCACCGCCGCCAACACCCCGTCCCGCCACTGACGGACAGCCGCACCACCGGATGCCCCGCCCCGCGCGGGGCATCCGCATGTCAGGGCTCGCACCCGTCAGGAGAAGACCTACCCGCTTCTGAAGGGGCCTGCGAGCATCACCTATGCTCGGGAACCGGTGCGGGCGCTGTTCGGCAGCCACCGCACGGCGGCCGGGGAACTCGGCGGGGACGCCGAGTACGCCGCGATCGCCGGCGGCCCGCGCGAACGGCTGTACCTGCACGTGGTGAGTCCGAAGACCGGCCGGCTGGAGGAGTGGATGTCCCCGGACGACATCATGACCGGCGCCGCCGCCCTGCTCACCGCCCGCGGCGGGTTCGTCGTGGACCTGCACCGGCGGGACCGGAAACCCACCGAGGTGCGCGTGCGCGGCGTCGGCGGGACCATGACCTCCGTGGGATACGCAGGCACGTCCCGAACGGTCCGCACGCGACCCGGCGGGGCCGTCACACCCCGGGACCTCGCCCCGTGACCGGCCGGCTCGGACGCGTCTGCCGCGTCGTCGCCGCGCTGCTCACGGCCGTCTCCTGCCAGTCCGGGCCCGCCCGGGCGGCCACCCCGCCGCCGTCCGCCGAACGGGCCTCCGGGATCGTCACCTGGGCGGCGAGCGCCGACCGCATGGGCGAGGGCACCACCGATCGGGGCTACCGGCTGATCGTGCACACCAGCGTCGGCGGCACCGGTCTGCGCGTCCGCGTCACCAACGCCTTCGGCGACCGGCCGCTGACCCTGGACAGCGCTTATGCCGGCCTGCGCGGTCAGGGCGCCGCACTGCGCCCCGGCAGCAACCGGCGGCTCACCTTCGGCGGCGCCCGCACGGTCACCGTGCCCGCGGGCGCCGTCGCCTGGAGCGACCCGCTGCCCGGCAGCTGGCCGGCCGGCAGCGACCTGGCCGTCAGCCTGCACGCCCCGGACGCGACCGGCCCGGCGACCGGCCACTGGATGGCCATGCAGACCTCGTACACCGGCCCGGGTGACCACACCGCCGAGGAGAGCGCCCGCGCCTGGGGGCAGACCACCGGCTCCTGGTGGTACCTCGACGCCGTGTCCGTACGGCCGTCCCGCGCGGCCACCGGAGCCGTCGTCGCGCTCGGCGACTCCATCACGGACGGCTGGGCGTCCACCAGCGACGCGGACCACCGCTGGCCCGACTACCTCGCGCGGCGCCTGAACACCGCCCACGCCCCCGTCCAGGGCGTCGCCGACGAGGGCATCTCGGGTAACAAGGTGCTCGCGGACGGCGCCGGGCAGAGCGCCCTGAACCGGCTGGACCGGGACGTGCTCTCCCTGCCCGGCGTCCGTACCGTCCTCCTCTTCGAGGGGGTCAACGACATCAAGGCGCACACCGGCGTCACGGCGCAGGACCTGATCGCCGGGTACCGGCAGATCGCCCAGCGGGTGCACGCGGCGGGGAAGTGCGTGGCCGCCGCCACGGTCGGCCCGTTCGAGGGCTGGCCCGAATGGGACCCCGCCGCCGATGCCGTACGCAGGGAGGTGAACCGCTACATCCGCACCGGCGGGGACTTCGACGCGGTCACCGACTTCGACCGGACCCTGCGCAGCCCCTACGACCCCGCCCGGCTGCTGCCGTTCCTCGACGGCGGCGACCACCTCCACCCCAACGACAGGGGCATGCGCGCGCTGGCCGACACCGTCGACCTCGGCAGTCTCGACTGCACCCGCTGACTCGGCCTGCGGACCCGGTCGGCTCCGGCGCGATCAGCCCGCCCCGGTAGGCGAGCGCCACCGCCGCGTACGGCCGGCGGCGTCCGGCCCGCGTGACCAGCCCCCGACCACCCGCAGCCGCCGACGCCGACGAACCCCCTGTCCAGGAGGCACTCAATCCCGCAACGTCTCCGCCCAGTTCACCGGCACCCGCCCGGCAGGGCCCGGCACCGGCTGTTCGGCGGGATGACTCACGGGCGGCGCCAGTTCAGGCCCCGCGGCGTACAACTCGTCCTTCGCGTAGTTCCAGAACCACTCCTCACCCGGCTCGAAACTCCGGATCACCGGGTGCCCGGTGGCGTGGTAGTGCGCGGTGGCATGCTTCGCGGGGGAGTCGTCGCAGCAGCCGATGTGCCCGCACTGCGCGCACCGCCGCAGATGGAACCACCAGCCCCCGGCCTCCTCGCACTCCACGCATCCCGGACCGCTCGGCGGGACGTCCGGGTCGACTCCGTCGACAGTGCTCATGCGGTTTCCTCCACTTCCTCCGCCGGCGTCTCGGCGGTCAGCGGCAGCAGCACCTGGAAGCGGGTGTCGCCGGGCACCGACTCCACGCGCAGGGTGCCGTGGTGCTTGTTGACGACGATCCGCCAGGAGATGTCCAGGCCGAGCCCGGTGCCCTCGCCGACCGGTTTCGTGGTGAAGAACGGATCGAAGATCCGGTCCCTGACCTCGGGCGGGACACCGGGCCCGGTGTCCCGGAACTCCACCAGCAGCCGCTCGTGGTCGAGCCCGGTCCGCACGGTCAACGTGCCCGTGCCGCCGGCGCTGTTGATGGCGGACACCGCGTTGTCGATCAGGTTCGTCCACACCTGGTTCAGTTCCGCCGGGTACGCGGGCACCGGCGGAACGGTGCGGTCGTACTCCTTGACGACCTTGATGCCGGGACCCCTCTTGCCCGACAGCATCAGCAGGGTGCTGTCGAGGAGTTCGTGCACGTCCACCACGCGGTAGGGCGCCCGGTCCAGCTGCGAGTACTGCTTGGCCGCGTCGACGAGATGCGAGATACGGGTGGTGGAGTCCTCGATCTCGGTCATCAACAGCTCGGTCTCGATGGTGTAGTTGAGCCAGCCCACCGCGCCCGGCAGGATCTCCTCGTCCACCGCCGCCGCGACCTGCTCCAGCCAGTCGACGTCGAGCCCGGCCTGCACGAAGGTGGGTGCCAGCTGCCAGCCGTAGTCGATCCCGTGGTCCTCCAGCCAGTCGGTGAGCGTGTCCTCCCGGTCGCTGGCCTCCAGCGGGCTGAGCACGGGCGCCTTCGCCACCCGCTCCGCGGTGCGCTCCTGGATCTCGATCAGGCTCGCCAACGCGTCACGGGAGAAGGGCCCTTCAGCGATCACCGCGAGTTTGTGCCGCATCTTCGCGACCCGCTCGCGCAGGGTGGCGGTGGCCCGGACCGCTGCTGCCGCGGGGTTGTTCAGCTCGTGCGTGAGCCCCGCCGACAGCGAGCCGAGCGCCAGCAGCCGCTCCCGCTGCCCGATCGCCGCCTGGGTGTTCTTCGACCCGAAGAACAGGCCCTCGAGCAGGTGCGTGGCCATGGGGAACCACTCGGTCATGACGTCCGCGAAGATGTCCGCCGGCAGCACGAAGAACCGCGTCGGCTCCGTCACCCGCATCGAGTTGTTGTAGACCTGCCGCACCCGGTCGCCGAGGTAGGCCTGCATCGCGCCCGCGTACACGCCGCGCTGCGAGGTGCGGGTGACCTCCACGTCGTCGCCGGCGACCCGGCGGGACAGCACGACGGTACCCTCGATCATCACGAAGAAGCAGGTGGCGGCGTCGCCCTCCGTGTACACCGGGCCCGGCTCGAACAGCTCCACCCGCCCTTCGCCGCACAACCGCCCCAGCTGTTCGGGGCTCAGCTTCTCGAAGAGGAAGAGCGAGCTGATCTCCCGGGGACTGCACGGCATGACCCGACCGCTCATGACGTCTCCCCGCTCATGACTGCTCCAGATACCGGTGGACGAGCATCACGGCCATGGCTCCCTCTCCCACGGCGGACGCGACACGCTTGGCGGACTCGGCGCGCGCGTCGCCCGCAACGAACACCCCGGGGACGCTGGTCTCCAGGTGGTACGGCGCCCGGTCCAGCTCCCAGCCGGCCGGCGCCCGCCCGTCGGCGGTCAGATCGGGCCCGGCCAGGATGAACCCGCGCTCGTCGCGCAGCACCGCGTCCCCGAGCCAGTCGGTCAGCGGCGCGGCACCGATGAACACGAACACCCACTGCGCGTCGACCCGTTCGCTCTCCCCGGTCACCGTATGACGCAGTGTCAGCTGCTCCAGGTGGTCCGAGCCGTGCGCCGCGTCCACGACCGTGTGCGGGCGCACCGAGATGTTCGGCGCCTCGTTGATCTGCTGGATCAGGTAGTGCGACATCGAGGCCGACAGGTCGGGGCCGCGCACCAGCAGCGTCACCGACTTCGCGCCCCGGGACAGGTACATCGCCGCCTGGCCCGCCGAGTTGGCGCCGCCGACGATGTAGACGTCCTGTCCCTGGCAGGACGCCGCCTCGGTCAGCGCGGAGCCGTAGAACACCCCGCAGCCGGTCAGGTCGGTGCAGCCGGCGGCCTCCAGCTGCCGGTACTGCACGCCGGTCGCGAGGATCACGCTGTGCGCGGCGATCGCCGAGCCGTCCGCGAACCGTACGACCCGGGCGGCGCCGTTCACCTCCAGCGCCGTCACCTCACGGGCGGTGAGTATCTCGGCGCCGAACTTGGCCGCCTGCCGCCGCGCCCGGTCGGTGAGCTGGGCACCGGAGACCCCGTCCGGGAAGCCCAGGTAGTTCTCGATCCGGGAGCTCTGGCCGGCCTGCCCGCCGGTCGCCGACCGCTCCACCAGCACCGTCCGCAGCCCCTCGGACGCCCCGTAGACGGCCGCGCCGAGCCCGGCCGGTCCGCCGCCGATCACGATGAGGTCGTAGAAGTCGGCCGTCGGGGTCGTCGCGAGGCCGACGCGCGCAGCCAGTTCGGGCGCCTCGGGCTCGACCAGCGCGGTGCCGTCCGGCGTGATCACCAGCGGCAGCCGCTGCCCGTCCTGCCGGGCGGCCGCCAGCAGCCGCTGCCCCTCGGGCTCCTCCACCGAGTACCAGCGGTAGGGCACCTGGTTGCGGGCCAGGAACTCGCGCACGTCCGAGGACCGCGCCGACCAGCGGTGCCCGACGACCTTGGTGCTGGGTACGGGCCGGTAGGCGCTGGTGCGCCAGGCCTGAAGCAGGTCGTCCAGGACCGGGTAGAGCTTCTCCTCCGGCGGGTCCCAGGGCTTGAGCAGATAGTGGTCCAGGTCGACCACGTTGATGGCGTCGATCGCCGCGTCGGTGTCGGCGTACGCGGTCAGCAACACCCGCCGCGCCCCCGGGTAGACGTCGAGCGCCTGCTCCAGGAACTCGATGCCGTTCATCTGCGGCATGCGGTAGTCGGCCAGGATCACCGCCACCAGGTCACCGCGCAGCTTCAGCTCCCGCAGCGCCTCGAGTGCGGACCGACCGGACTCCGCGCGCACGATCCGGTACGACTCGCCGTAGCGCCGCCGCAGATCGCGGGCGACGGCGCGGGAGACTCCCGGGTCGTCGTCCACGGTCAGGATGACGGTCCGCGCTGTGTCGGCGGCCTGTGCCATACGTCTCCCACCCCGAGCGTTGGTTCCACGGGCCGGTGGCGTGGAGACCACCGCACCGGTTCCCAGCCATCGTATGTTCGATCGCACCGGTCCGCCCCGGGATACGGCAGGCACCGCGATCAGCCCCAGCGGTCCGCTCCGGACATGCGTGCGGCCGGCCGACGGCTCGTCGGAGAGATCATCGTGCCCGTGCGCGACCGTGCCCGATAGTGGGCAGCAGCACCACGAGGGAGCGGCGAGGACGAGGAGGCCCACGCATGACACGCCCGATCACGGCAGGGGTGGACGGTACGGAGGAGAGCCTGGCCGCGCTGGACTGGGCCGGCCGGGAGGCCGTACGGCGGGGGCTGCCGCTGCGCGTGGTGCACGCCTGGCGCTACGCCGAGGCGCTCGCCACCGCCGACCGGGACACCCAGCACGGATGGGTCTCGGAGGGCGTGACGGAGGCCGTGCGCGCCGTCTCCGAGCGGCACCCGGGCCTCCGGGTCAGCGTGGACGTCGTCGAGGGCGAGCCCGCGCACGCGCTGGCCGGCGCGGGGGCGGAGGCCGAGATGCTGGTGCTGGGCTCGCGCGGGCACGGGCCGGTGCTCGGGTTCCTGCTGGGCTCGGTCGGCCAGCAGGTGATCGCGGAGGCGACCCGTCCGGTGGTCCTGGTGCGCGCCGGGGACCAGCCGACGGCCGAGGCCGCCGGGCGGGACGTCGTCGTCGGCCAGCACGGCGACGCCGAGGACAGCGCGGCCACCCTGCGCTTCGCCTTCGAGACGGCGGCCGCCCGCGGCGCGACCGTACGGGCCGTACGGGCGTGGACGCTGCCCCCGGTCTTCGCCTACAGCCCCGGCTCGCTCAAGCTCCTCGACGACGCGGGCGGTCTGGAGCCCTACGAGAAGGAGGCTCTGGCCGAGGCCCTGCGGCCGTGGCGGCAGCGGTTCCCCGACGTCCCCGTGGCCGAGCAGGTGGAGATGGGCAGTGCCGGCCAGGTGCTGCTGTCGGTGGCCGGCCGGGCCCAGCTGATGGTCGTCGGGCGCCGGTCGCACCGGACGGCCGTGGGCGCCAGGATCGGCTCGGTCGCGCACGGGATGCTGCACCACGCCGACTGCCCGGTGGCTGTCGTCCCGCACGGCTGAGCTACTCCAGGGCGGCCCGCGCCTTGGGCAGGACGTTCTCGATGTAGTCCTCGACGGCGGTGTCGAGGCCTATGTCGTGCTGGGCGTGCTCGGACAGGTACCAGCGGTGTTCGAGGAGTTCGTGGTAGATCTCGGCGGGGTCCATGGAACCGCGCAGCTGAGGTGGCACGGCCCGCACGGTGGGCCGGAACACGTCCCGCACCCAGCGGTGGGCGAGCACCTCGGGGCGGGCGGCGAGGGGGTCGCCGGGCGCGTAGTCGTCCTGGGTGGCCATCCAGCTCTCCAGGTCGTTCAGCAGCCGCCGCGCCTGGTTCTCCTCGGCGTCCAGGCCGGTCAGCCGCAGCAGCTGGCGCTGGTGGTGGCCGGCGTCGACGACCTTCGGCACGAAGGTGACCGTGTCGCCGTTCGGGGAGTGCTCGATCTGCATCTCGGCCACGTCGAAGCCGAGGTCGTTCAGGCGGCGGATCCGGCGTTCGATGTAGTGGTACTCGCCCGCCGGGTACACCGAGGTGCGGGTCAGCTCCTGCCACAGGCCCTGGTACCGGGTGCAGATCTCGTGCCCGAACTCCACCGGGTCGACGGACGGGTGCAGCGCCCCGGACGCCTCCAGGTCGAGCAGCTCGCCGCTGATGTTCACCCGGGCCAGATCGAGGTCGTACTCCCGCTGCCCGGGGCTCAGCCGGGGGTGCAGGTCGCCGGTCTCGGCGTCGACCAGATAGGCGGCGTAGGCGCCCGCGTCCCGCCGGAAGAGGGTGTTGGACAGCGAGCAGTCCCCCCAGGCGAACCCGGCCAGGTGGAGGCGGACCAGCAGTACGGCGAGGGCGTCCATCAGGCGGTGCATGGTCGCCGGGCGCATGGTCGTCTCGAACATCGAGCGGTACGGCATCGAGCCGCGCAGATGCCGGGTGATCAGGACCGGCTCCAGCGGGCCGCCCGAGCGGTCGGTGCGGCCGGTGACCACCGCGAGGGGGTCGACGGCGGGGATGCCGAGCCGGTCGAGGTCGCGCAGCAGCTGGTACTCGCGCAGCGCGGGCCGCTCGGCCAGCTCCTTGACGGCGACGACCTCGTCCCCGGCGTGCGCGTACCGCACCACGTGCCGGGAGATGCCCCTCGGCAGCGGCACGAGGTACTCCTCGGGCCACTCCTCCAGGGGCACGTCCCAGGGCAGGGCGAGCAGCAGCGCGGGGTGCTCCGGGTTCGTGGCGTTGATCTGCAAGGCCATGACACGAACCCTAAGGCCCGGCCCGGGTGTTCCAGGAGTCCCGGTGTGTTCTAGGAGGCCCGCTCCCGGGCCAGCTCGGCCGCAGCGCGCACCGAGCCCCGGTGCACCGGCCCGTGCCCCGGCAGCAGGGTGTCGCCGTCGAGCGCGCCGATCAGTTCCAGGGAGGCCACGACCTCGGGACGCTCGTGGTGGAAGAAGTCGTGCAGGATCTGCGGGCCCTTGACCCGGGAGGTCGCGTGCCCGCTGACCAGTGCGTCCCCGGAGATCACGATCCCCGCCTCCGGCAGGTGGTAGACGCAGTGGCCGTCGGTGTGGCCGGGGGTGTGCACGGGGACGGGGCGGCCGGGCAGGTCCAGCGGGCCCTCGGCCGGGAACGGCTCGGGCGCGGTGACGGGGTTGTGGTCGGTGCCGCCCGCGCGGATCACGTGCACCGCCCAGGGCAGGACACCCGGCCGCCAGGCGTTGCGCACCACGTCACCGATGGTGGCCTGCTGCAGGAAGTCCCGGCGCGCGTGCGGCACTTCGGCCGGGTGCAGATAGACGGGTATGCCGTGGGTGGCGCGCAGGTACTCGGCCGAGCCCAGGTGGTCGTTGTGGGCGTGGGTGATCAGCACGGCGGCGACCGCCTCCGGTGAACTGCCCACCTCCGCAAGGGACTCCAGCACCCCCTGGCGGTCTCCCGGGTACCCGGTGTCCACCAGTGTGACGGCGTCGCCGTCCTTGAGGATGACCCAGTTGACGTTGTTGCCGTGCACCAGATAGGTGCCGTCGGCGACTTGGTGTACCTCTGCCCGCATGATCTCCCCGAGCCCTGTGCGGCCGATCGTCGGGGACAGCCAACCAGATGTGGCGGTGCCCCGCACCGGCGGGATGCGTCAGTGCACGCCGTGCGGCCGGAACTGGATGCTGATCCGTGGCCCTGCGGCCCTGGTCGTCTTCGGTACGCAGTGTTCCCAGGTCCGCTGGCAGGAACCGCCCATCACGATCAGGTCGCCGTGGCCCAGCGGCCGCCGCAGCGTCGTACCACCGCCGCCCGCCGGGCGCAGCAGCAGGTCCCGGGGTGTGCCGACGGACAGGATCGCCACCATCGTGTCCTCGCGGGCACCCCGCCCGATCCGGTCCCCGTGCCAGGCCACGCTGTCCCTGCCGTCGCGGTAGAAGCACAGCCCGGCGGTCGTGAACGGCTCGCCCAGTTCCTCGGCGTAGTGCCGGGACAGGGCGTCGCGCGCCTCGGTGAGCACGGGGTGGGGCAGCGGGTCGCGCGCCCCGTAGAAGGCCAGCAGGCGCGGTACGGCCACCACGTTGTCGTACATCTTCCGGTGTTCCGCGCGCCACGGCACGTCCGCCGCCAGCTTCTCGAACAGGGCGTCGGCGCCGCTCAGCCAGCCCGCCAGCACGTCGATCCAGGCGCCGGCGCCCAGCTCGGTCCGGCGCAGCCCGTCGAGGGTGCCGAGCCGCAGCTCGTCGGTCTGGTCGAACAGGGAGCCCTGGAGGTGCGTGGACATGAGCCCAGAGTACTCCTTAATCGAAAACGTGTTCCCATCCGATCATGAGTCGTGCGCGACCTTTCGATACATCGGTGTATCGGATACATTCGCGTATCGAACGGAGGGCGGCAGCCGATGCAGGACACCCCCAGACGCGTCACCCGGCGCCGGGTGCAGACCCGTGCCCGGCTGCTCGACGCCGCGTTCCAGGTGTTCGCCGCCAGGGGCTTCGGGCGCGTGTCCATCGAGGAGGTCTGCGAAGCGGCCGGCTTCAGCCGCGGCGCCTTCTACTCGAACTTCGCGACGCTGGACGAGCTGTTCTTCGCGCTCTACCGGGAGCGCGCCGACCTCATCGGCTCCCAGGTGGCCGACGCGCTCGCCCAGGACGGGCCCGGACTCGACGTGCCGGCCGCCGTGGACCGGGTCACCGAGGTGCTGCTGCTCGACGTGGACTGGCTCCTGGTCAAGACCGACTTCCTGGTGCATGCCGCCCGCGACCCGGAGGTCGCCCGGGCGCTGCTGGACCACCGCGCCCGGCTCCGGGAGGCGATCGCCGACCGGCTGTTCCGGGCGCGCGGCCACACCGACCTGCCCGCCGTGCTCCACGACGTGGACGGCGCCGCGCACGCCGTGGTCGCCGCCTACGACGGCGTCACCGTCCAGCTGCTGCTGGACAAGGACGTCGAAGCGGCCCGGGCCTGGCTGAAGCAGCTGCTCACCGCGCTTCTCACCGACGGCAGCAGCTCCCCATCGAGGATCTGAGGAAGGACACAGTCGCCATGGACGCGGACGTCATCGTCGTCGGAGCGGGCCTCGCCGGCCTGGTCGCGGCGCACGAGCTCACCAGCCGGGGCCGCCGGGTGGCCCTCGTCGACCAGGAGAACGCCGCCAACCTCGGCGGACAGGCGTTCTGGTCCTTCGGCGGGCTCTTCCTCGTCGGCTCCCCGGAGCAGCGCCGCCTCGGCATCAAGGACTCCTTCGACCTCGCCTGGAACGACTGGCAGGGCAGCGCGGGGTTCGACCGGCTCGACGACGAGGACTCCTGGGCGGTGCGCTGGGCCCGCTCCTACGTCGAGTTCGCGGCCGGCGAGAAGCGGTCCTGGCTGCGCGGACACGGTATCGAGCTGCTGCCGACCGTGGGCTGGGCCGAGCGCGGCGACCTCAGGGCCGGCGGGCACGGCAACTCCGTACCGCGCTTCCACGTCGCCTGGGGCACCGGCACCGGCGTGGTCGAGCCGTTCGTCCGGTACGCCCGCCAGGCCTCCCGGGACGGACTGCTGACCTTCCACCACCGCCACCGGGTCGACGAGCTGGTCATCGAGAACGGCACGGCACACGGGGTCCGCGGCACCGTACTCGCCGGGGACCGCTCGCCGCGCGGTGTCGCCTCCAGCCGGGACCGGATCGGCGACTTCGAACTCACCGCCCAGGCCGTCGTCATCACCACGGGCGGCATCGGCGCCGACCACGACATCGTGCGCCGCTACTGGCCCGCCCGGCTCGGCACCCCGCCGGCCGAGATGGTCACCGGGGTCCCGGCCTATGTCGACGGCCGCATGCTCGACATCAGCGCCGAGGCCGGTGTCCGGCTGGTCAACCGGGACCGCATGTGGCACTACACCGAGGGCCTGCAGAACTGGGACCCGATCTGGCCCGGTCACGGCATCCGCATCCTGCCCGGCCCGTCGTCCATCTGGCTGGACGCGCTCGGCCGCCGCCTGCCCGACCCCTGCCTGCCCGGCTACGACACCCGCAACACCCTCAAGTACCTGCGCACCACCGAGGACATCGCCGGATACGACCACTCCTGGTTCATCCTCACCCGGAAGATCGTCGAGAAGGAGTTCGCACTCTCCGGCTCCGAGCAGAACCCCGACATCACCGCCAGGGACCGGGGTGCCGTACTGCGCGACCGGCTGCTCGGCAAGGGTGCGCCCGCCCCGGTGCAGGCCTTCCTCGACAAGGGCGCGGACTTCGTGACCGCGGGCAACCTGGAGCAGCTGGTCGGGAAGATGAACGCCCTCACCGACAAGCCGCTGCTGGACCCGGCCGAGGTGCGCCGCCAGATCGAGGCCCGCGACCTGCAGATCACCAACCCCTACAGCAAGGACTCCCAGGTCCAGGGCATCCACAACGCCCGTCGCTACATCGGCGACCGGCTCGGCCGGGTGGCCACGCCGCACCGCATACTCGACCCGGCCGCGGGCCCCCTCATCGGCGTCCGGCTGCGCATCCTGACCCGCAAGACCCTCGGCGGCATCCAGACCGACCTCGACTCCCGCGCCCTCGGCGCCGACGGCACGCCGATCGAGGGGCTGTACGCGGCGGGCGAGGTGGCCGGCTTCGGCGGCGGCGGGGTGCACGGCTACAACGCGCTGGAGGGCACGTTCCTCGGCGGCTGCCTGTTCTCGGGGCGGGCCGCGGGCCGGCACGCGGCCCGGCACACGGGCTGAGACTCAGCCCTTCAGCAGCTCCAGCAGCACCTGCGCGTGGCTCTGCTCCGGCCTCTTGGACGCGGTCAGCAGGGTCACGCGCTTGCCGCGGGCCGCCTTGCGCAGGCCGTCGAGGACTTCGGCGGCCTCGGGAGCGCCGAGTTCCGCCTCGTAGCGGTGGCGGAACTCCTCGTACGAGCCGCCGCCGTGGTACCACTGGCGCAGCTCGGTGGAGGGCGTGATCCCCTTGGGCCACTCGTCGACATGCGCCTCGTCCCTGGCGAGGCCGCGCGGCCACAACCGGTCGACCAGCACACGCAGCCCGTCGTCGGTCTCGGGCGCATCGTAGATCCGGCGCACACGCACGTTCACGGTCGTCACTCCCTTCCGGGACGGCGGACGGTGACGCGAGCGTAACCCGGTGGGACCCGGTCCGCCGGACGGCGACGCGACGAGACTTGACCGCATGAAGAGCGAGGCCCGGGCGCCGGTGCCCCTAGTCTGTGGGCCAGCCGATCACCCGCCACCTCCCGAGGAGCGCCCGTGACGCCACCGTGCAGAAGGCCCGCCCGGCGCCGTACCGCCGTCCTGCGCCGTGAGGCGGTGCTCGCCACCGTCCCCGTCGCCGTGGCGGCGCTCATCGGCGCCACCGGACCCGCGGCGGGCACGGCCGGCGCGGCCGGGGCGGGCGACCCCTACTTCCCGCTCAGCGGCAACGGCGGCTACCACGTCCGGCACTACGACCTGACGCTCCGGTACACGAGCGACGCCCCGTACCTCGACGGCAAGGCCGTGCTCGCCGCCCGCGCCACCCAGCACCTCAGCCGCTTCGACCTCGACCTCACCGGGCTGAAGGTCACCGGCGTCACCGTCGACGGCCGGCCCGCGGCCTACCGGCGCGACGGCCAGGAAATCGTCGTCACCCCGCGCCGCCCGCTGCGCGCGGGCCGGGACTTCCGGGTCACCGTCGCCTACCACGGCACCCCCAAGCCGGTCACCGACCCCGACGACTCGGCCGACGGCTGGATCCCCACCGACGACGGCGCCTTCGTCGCGGGCGAGCCGCAGGGCGCGATGACCTGGTTCCCGGCGAACAGCCACCCCAGGGACAAGTCGTCGTACGACATCACGATCACCGTGCCGCAGGGCCGCACGGCCGTCGCGAACGGCGTCCTGCTCGGACAGCACACCGCGCACGGGCAGACGACCTTCCACTGGCGCGAGACCCAGCCGATGGCCGCCTACCTGGCCACCGCCACCGTCGGAACGTTCGAGGTCGAGCAGTACACCACCCACGACGGCATCCGCGTGTACAACGCCGTCGACCCGCGCGAGGCGAGCGGGGCCGCGCCGGTGCTGAAGAAGCTGCCGTCCGTCCTGGAGTGGGAGAGCAGCCTGTTCGGGCCGTACCCGTTCCGCTCCGCCGGGTCGATCGTCGACCACGCCCCGGACGTCGGCTACGCCCTGGAGACCCAGAGCAGGCCGCTCTACGACTCCGCGCCCGACATCGACACCCTCGTCCACGAGAACGCCCACCAGTGGTTCGGCGACTCCGTCTCGCTGACCGCCTGGAAGGACATCTGGCTCAACGAGGGCTTCGCCACCTACGCCGAGTGGCTGTACGACGAGCAGCACGGCGGCGACAGCGCCCAGGAGACCTTCGACGCCCTGTACGCCCACTCCGCGAGCGACCAGCTGTGGGCCTTCCCGCCCGGCGACCCGGGCAGTGGCGAGAACATCTTCGACACGCCCGTCTACGCCCGCGGCGCGATGACGCTGCACGAACTGCGCAGAGCCGTCGGCGACCGGCACTTCTTCCGGATCCTGCGCGCCTGGGCGACGGAACACCGGGGCGGCCACGGTACGACGGCCCAGTTCGTGCGGCTGGCGGAGCGGATCTCGGGGAAGTCGCTGGACACGCTCTTCCGCACCTGGCTGTACACCAAAGGCAAGCCGGACAACGCCTGAACCCTGACCGTTTCCAAACAAGTGTCGGCCAGGGTCGACACCATGATCCAACGCAGAACCGCCGTCGCGCTCCTCGCCTCCCCGCTGCTGCTCACCGGCTGCGGCGGCGGAGCCGAGGCCACCGAGCGCCGGACACCCCCCACCCCTGACGCCCGGACCACCACCCCCGATGTCCAGGCGGAGCAGGCGCCCCGCGGCATACCCGGCCTCGGCCCCGGAAGGTCGGCGGCGATACCCGGGCGGTGCGGGCAGGCCGTCGTCGTCACCGGGCGCGGGAAGGACTCCCCGCTCTCCACGGTCGTCCTGTACGAACGCACCGCCACGGGCTGGCAGGCGGGCACCGCATGGCCCGCGCACAACGCGCTGCACGGCTGGAGCGCCCATCACCTGCTGGACGACCTGCGCTCCCCGCTCGGCGTCTACACCCTCTCCGACGCCGGCGGCCTGCTCCCGGATCCCGGCAGCAGGCTGCCCTACCACCAGTCCAGCGGATTCCACTCGCCGGGCACCGGCTTCGAGGGCGAACCGCTCGACGGCTGCTTCGACTACGTCGTCGCCGTCGACTACAACCGCAAGCCCGGCACCTCGCCCCTGGACTGGACCCGGCCCCTCGGCCCGAAGCGCGGCGGCGGAGTCTGGCTGCACGTCGACCACGGCGGACCCACGCACGGCTGCGTCAGCGTCGCCAAGGCCCCCATGAAGGAACTGCTGCGCACCCTCGACCCGGCCCGCCATCCGGTCGTCGTCATGGGGTACGCCGACTGGCTGGCCGGCTGAGCCGCCTAGGATCCGAACTCGTGTGCGCACATGTACTGGTCGCCGAGGACGACGAGAAGCAGGCCGAACTGATCCGCCGCTCCCTGCTGGCCGAGGGACACACCGCCACGGTGGTGCACGACGGCGCCGCCGCGCTCGACGCCGCCCGCCGGCTCCGGCCCGACCTCGTGGTCCTGGACCTGATGCTGCCGGTCGTCGACGGCTTCGGCGTGTGCCGGGCGCTGCGCGGCGGCGGCGCCCCGGACATCCCGGTGGTCATGCTCACCGCCCGCTCCGCGGAGGACGACCTGCTGCTCGGCCTCGAACTGGGCGCCGACGACTACATGACCAAGCCGTACAGCCCGCGCGAACTGATGGCCCGCATCCGCACGGTCCTCAGACGCAGCGGGCGCGGCGTCGGCACCCGCGACGACGACCCCGTCGTACGGGCCGCCGGGATCAGCGTCGACCCCGTGCGGCACGAGGTGCGCTGTGACGGCGTACCGGTCGAGTGCACGCCCGCCGAGTTCCAGATCCTGCTGGCCATGACCGGGGAACCGGAACGGGTGTTCACCCGGCGGCAGTTGCTGCACTGCACCCGCGGCTTCGACCGGGCCTCCACGGAGCGGGCCGTCGACGTGCACATCATGAACCTGCGCCGCAAGGTCGAGACCGACCCGCGCCGCCCGGCACGGCTGCTGACCGTGTTCGGGGTCGGCTACAAGCTGAGCGGCGCGCGGCCGTGAAGCGCCGGACACCGGCGGACCGGACGAAACGCCGGATCCCGCTGCGCAAACGGCTGCTCGTCCGGCTGCTGTCCGTCTCCGCCCTGATCGCCGTGTGCTCGGTGGCCGCCACCGCCTGGCTCGCGGTGACCACCACCACCAGCGCCCTGAAGGAGGAACAGGGCCAGGACCTCGCGGCGGACAACAGCATCCTGGCCCGGCTCAGCGGGTACGCCGCCACCCACGCCGGCTGGACGGACGTACGGCGCACCGTGCGGGACCTGGCCGCCGAGACCGGACGCCGGATCGCGCTCACCACCGCCGACCGCACCCTCGTCGCCGACTCCGCGCCCCGCGGCACCCCGCTGCCGCCCCGGGCCTCCGCCACCGTCGACCCGCTGCGCACCGACACCTACAGCGAGACCGGCGCCCAGCTCAGCGGCATCGACCCGCGCGCGGTCGGTCCCTACCGGCTCCCGGCGAAGGAACGCGCGCGCCTGGACACGCTGGCCGCCCGGCGCAAGCAGTGCTACGAGCGCTACGGCGTCCAGGCCACCGTCGTACGGACGGCGAGCGGGCGGCCGGTGCTCAGCACCCCGGACGGCACCGATCCCACCGGCTACGGCGCGACGGTGTGCGAGGACGGGCGGCTGAACACCCCCACACCGACGGAGCAGAAGGCCCTGGACGAGCTGTCGGACCTCGTGCGGCCCTGCCTGAACCGGGCCGGGCCGGACCTCGGCGGGCGGCCGTTCCCCCTCTTCGACCCCAGCGGCAAGGACCCCTTCGGCGGCTATCTCGTCGCCAAGTACGCCCAGTCGGCCGAGGAGGCCACGGCGCGGGCCGCCCAGCACTGCGTCCTGACCGCCCGGCGCACCCAACTGGAGCCCTATGTCGCCCCGGTGGCCGAGCTGTTCCTCGGCATCGGCGACCAGAACCCCTCGCGCTTCGACATGTCCGCCGCGAACAAGGCCAAGGTGATCGGTGCGGCCGGCCTGGTCCTCGCCGTCACCGTCGCCGTGGCCGCCGTCGTCGCGATCCGGCTGGTACGGCCGTTGCGCGCACTGACCGAGGCCGCGCAGCAGCCGCCCGAACTGCACGTACGGGTGCCGGTGACCACCCGGGACGAGACCGGCATCCTCGCCGAGGCCTTCAACGACCTGGCCGAACGCCGCGAACGCCTGGAGGCCCAGCGCAAGGCGATGGTCAGCGACATCGCGCACGAGCTGCGCAGCCCGCTCACCAACATCCGCGGCTGGCTGGAGGTCGTCCGCGACGGGGTCGTCGAGCCCGACCCGCCCCTGCTGGACTCGCTGCACGAGGAGGCGCTCGTGCTGCAGCGGATCATCGACGACCTGCAGGACCTCGCCGCCGCCGACGCCGGCACGCTGCGGCTGCACCGCGAGCCGCTGCGCGCCGGCGACCTGCTGGACCAGGTCGCCGCCGCCCACCGGGTCGCCGCCGGCGCCGCCGGGGTCGCCCTGCGCACCGAGGCCGACGCCGCCGCCTGGCTGGACGCCGACCCGGTGCGGATGCGGCAGGCCCTCGGCAACCTGGTCTCCAACGCGCTGCGACACACCCCGGCCGACGGCACGGTCACGCTCGCCGCCCGCCGGGACGGCCCCGGTGTCCTCCTCACCGTCACCGACACCGGCACCGGCATCGCGCCCGAGGACCTGCCGCGTGTCTTCGACCGGTTCTGGCGGGCCGAGAAGTCCCGCAGCCGGCGCACCGGGGGCAGCGGCCTCGGTCTGCCGATCGTGCGGCACCTGGTCGCCGCCCACGGCGGCACGGCCGAGGCCGCGAGCGCGCCCGGCGGGGGCGCGGTCTTCACCCTGCGGCTGCCCGCGGCGGGGCCGCCCGCCGACGACACCTGATCGCTTCCGATTCCCCGCGTCCCCCAGGGGTACTCCGGTCCCGCGGCGCAGTCGAGGGAGGTCGTGCCATGGGTGCGGAGGAGGAACTGCCGGTCCTGTCCACGCTCGCCGAGGTGGCCCGCCTGGTGGACAGGCACCAGGGCCTGTACGTGCGCTGGTCCCGTGGGCCCGGACCCGACCTCGCCGACGTCTCCAGCACCGACGACCTCACCGGCGTACCCATGCCCGGCCTGTCCGCCAGTCCGCTCGACGTCGAGGACTGGTGGGAGGACCGCTCGGTGGAGCTGTGGGTGGCGCGCCGGCTCTACGACTACGCGCACCTGCCGCACGACAAGGGCCCCGGCGTACGTCCCTGGGTCCTGCGGGGCAGGGAGACGGGCCGGGGCCCCGACAACGAGCCGCTCGTGACCGATGCCGAGCCGTTGTGCTGGATCGCCGACGAGGTGATCGACGCGGCGAAGACCGAGGTGACCCGGCAGACGCGGGAGTGGGGGACCCTGCGCCGCGGTGGACGCTGAGGGCAGGGCCCGTGCGTGTCCCGGCCGGCTGAGCGCAGGGGCCCGTTCCGGTCAGCCGGAGCGCGGACGGGTGCGGGCGCGGCGGCGCAGCGCACGGCGCTCCAACTCGGTCGCCCCGCCCCAGATGCCGATGCCCTGGCCCGTCTCCAGCGCCCAGTCCAGACACTGCTCCCGGACGGGGCAGTGCCCGCAGACCGCCTTGGCGTGCCGCGTCTGCACCTGCGCCGGCCCCGTGGTGCCGATGGGGAAGAACAGGTCGGGGTCCTCGTGACGGCACGCGGCATGGTCGCGCCAGTTGTCCATGGAAGTCTCCTGGATCGGATCGAAGTCGTCCGTGCCTGTCGAATGCGTACGTCGGACTCGGGTGACCGGACGGGACGGTGTGAAACGGCGCATCCGGCAGGGATCGTGTGACGGCCGCGATCCGGTCACGGGCGCGCGCCTACGGCCCCGCACGGGCCGGACGCGCTCAACAGGCCGGGGAGCGGGGCGCGATGGCCACCGGGCCGAGGACACCCGCGCCCGACCGGGCACCGGCGGCGCGGAGCCGGGGGCGAGACCGGGAGGGACCGCCGCCCGCCGCGCCACCGCGCGACCACCGTACTGCGCGGGGCACTTGCGGCGGTGCGAAACGACCGAAACGTGACGCTCCGGTCAGCGGCGCAATTCCTCGGCCGCCGTCGCCGTCACCGCTGCGGCCAGCGCCGCCAGCGCGGGGGAGTCGAGCTTCCACTGCTGCCAGTACAGCGAGACGTCCATCCAGGTGCCGGGCGCGAGCAGCACCAGCCGCCCCTCGGCCAGCAGCGGTTGCGCCTGGACCTCCGGCACCATGCCCCAGCCGAGCCCCGCGGCCACCGCGTCCAGGAAGCCCTCGGAGGTGGGCACATGGTGCCTCAGCCGGCTCGCGGACCCGCGGCCCAGCCGCCGTACGAAGGCGTCCTGGAAGTCGTCCTTGCGGTCGAAGACCACGACGGGCGCCTCGGGCAGGGCGTCCGCGAGCGGCTGTCCGCCGATCCGGGTGCGGCTCAACTCCGGGGTGGCGACGGGCAGATAGCGCATCCGCCCGAGCGGCCGTACGGTGCAGCCCGGCACCGGATCGGACGCGGTGGTCACCGCCGCCATCACCCGGCCCTCGCGCAGCAGGGCCGCCGTGTGGTCCTCGTCCTCCCGGTGCAGTTCGAAGCAGAGTCCCGCCACCCGGGTCAGTGCCGGCAGGAACCAGGTCGCCAGCGAGTCCGCGTTCACCGCCACCGACACCCGCGTCGGCTCACCGGCACCGCTCAGCCCCAGCTCGCCCCAGGCGTCCCGCTCCATCCGGGCGAGCTGCCGCGCGTACCGCACCAGCACCGCGCCCGACTCCGTGGGCCGCACCGGCTTGGTGCGCTGCAGCAGCACCCGGCCGGTGCGCTGTTCCAGTGCCTTGACCCGCTGGCTGACCGCCGACGGGGTCACGTGCAGGGCCGCCGCGGCGGCGTCGAAGGTGCCCTCGTCCACGACGGCGAGCAGCGTGCGCACCTGGTCCAGGGGGAGATCCGTCATCACGTGAGCTAAGGATACGTAAGAATCCTTAGCTGGACGTGGGACGGGACGGCTTCTTAGGTTCGACTGCATGAACCACACCCTGACCGCCGCGGTCGCCGGATTCGGCACCGGCCTGTCCCTGATCGTCGCCATCGGCGCCCAGAACGCCTTCGTCCTGCGGCAGGGGGTGCGCCGGGACGCGGTTCTCGCGGTGGTGGGCATCTGCGCCCTGTCCGACGCGGTGCTGATCGCTCTCGGCGTCGGCGGGGTCGGGGCCGTCGTGGTGGCGTGGCCGGGCGCGGTCCGTGCGGTCGGGATCATCGGCGGCGCCTTCCTGCTCTGCTACGGGGTCCTAGCCGCCCGCCGGGTGCTCAGGCCGGGTGCGGCCGGACTGAGCGCCGAGGGGGAGGCGGCCGGTTCCCGGCGCCGGGCGGTGCTCACCTGTCTGGCGATGACCTGGCTCAATCCGCACGTCTACCTGGACACCGTGTTCCTGCTCGGCTCCCTCGCCGCCGACCGGGGTGCCCTGCGCTGGACCTTCGGGCTCGGCGCGGCGTTCGCCAGCCTGTGCTGGTTCGCCGCGCTCGGCTTCGGCGCCCGGTTGCTCGGCCGCCTCCTGGCCCGGCCGGCGGCCTGGCGGGCCCTGGACGGCCTGGTCGCCGTCACCATGCTGGCGCTGGGGGCCACGCTCGTCGCCGGATCGTGAACAATCCGCGTGCACACGGGTTGCCAAGATAGTTAGGCTCTCGAACCGAAAAGATGTAACGAGCAACCTCTGCCGGCAACAGGACATCAACAGGACACCCGTGGACACGAGCGACAGCAGTACCACCGAACCCGCCTCCGCGACGGCCGCGACGGACGCGGCGGCCCCGCCCCGGCGCGGCTGGCGCCGCTGGGCGATGGACACCCGCCCCCTGCGCATCCCCGCCTACCGGCGCCTGTGGACGTCGACCATCGTCACCGCCGTCGGCAGCCAGCTCACCGCCGTCGCCGTGCCCAAGCAGATCTACGACATCACGCACTCCTCGGCGTGGGTCGGGTACGCGAGCCTGGCCGGCCTCCTGCCCATGGTGGTGTTCGCGCTGTGGGGCGGCGCGGTCGCCGACACCGTGGACCGCCGCAAGCTGCTGCTGGTCACCAACTCCGGCATCGCGGTGACCTCGCTGCTGTTCTGGGCGCAGGCCGTCACCGGGCTGGACTCGGTCGTCGTACTGATGCTGCTGCTCGCCCTCCAGCAGGCGTTCTTCGGCCTCAACGCCCCGGCCCGCAACGCCTCGATCGCCCGGCTGGTCCCGGCCGAGGAGCTGCCGGCCGCCAACGCGCTCGGCTCCACGGTGATGCAGACCGGCCTGGTGGCGGGTCCGCTGCTCGCCGGTGTGCTCATCCCGGTCATCGGGCTGCCCGAGCTGTACTTGATCGACGCGCTGGCGCTGTGCGTGACCGTGTGGGCCGTCTTCCGGCTGCCCGCGCTGCCGCCGCTCGGCGGGGTCGCCGCCCGCCGGGCCGGGGTGCGCGAGATAGCGGCCGGGTTCCAGTACATGTCCCGGCACAAGGTGCTGCTGCTGTCCTTCCTCGCCGACGTCGTCGCCATGGTGTTCGGGATGCCCCGCGCCCTGTTCCCGCAGCTGGCCGCGCAGACGTACCACTCCTGGGGCGAAGGGCTCGCGCTCGGCGTGCTGTTCGCCGGCATCCCGGTCGGCGCGGTGCTCGGCGGTCTGTTCTCCGGCGCGTTCTCGCGGGCCCGCCGGCACGGCTGGATGGTCATCGGGGCGGTCGTCGGCTGGGGCGTGGCCGTCGCCGGGTTCGGGCTGAGCGGCAACCTGTGGGTGGCCCTGGCCTTCCTCGCCGCGGCCGGAGTCGCCGACATGGTCTCGATGGTGTTCCGCGGCGCGATCCTGCTGTCGGCGGCGACCGACGAGATGCGCGGCCGGATGCAGGGCGTGTTCACGGTGGTCGTCGCGGGCGGCCCGCGCCTGGCGGACGTGCTGCACGGCACGGCGGGCTCGGCGTTGGGCCCGCGCGCCGCAGTGGCGGGCGGCGGCGCCCTGGTCGTCGCGGCGATGCTGACCCTGACCGCCGCGGTCCCGGCGCTGCGCCGGTACCGGATCTGAGCTACAGCAGACCGGTGCGGCGCTGGATGGCGTACTGGTCCATGAGCTTGCCGCGGGTCGTCTCCAGGCGGTGGGCGAGGATCTCGGCCACCGTCCGCACCAGCGAGAGCCCGAGCAGCGGATCCTCCACGGACAGCGCGAGCACCGAGGGTCCGTCGAACTCGTAGGCGCGTACGTTGCTGAAGGCCACCGCGCCGAAGTCCCACTGGTACGGCGGGAACAGCCAGGACCAGCCGAGCAGGTCGCCCGCGCCGAGCGTGGCCACCGTCACCCGCTGCCGGGAGGTGACCTGGGTGTCCAGGTGAACCGCGCCCGAACGGATCACCCAGAACCGGTCGGCCGTGCGGCCCGCCTCGAAGATGCGCGTGTCCTCCGGGAACGAGATCTCCTTGGCCAGCTCCATCAGGCGCTCGCGCTGCGCCTGGGGCAGGGCGGTCAGCAGTTTTATCGCTTTGGTCATGGCGCGGGGCTCCTCACCGGAGGCGGTTCGGGTGCTTTCCCTCTCAGCCCATTTCAGCCGCTGCCGCCGCCACGGGCACCTCGGAGGACGTCGGTTTCCTCGCTGCTCGTGCGGTCCGCCGCCGGATTCCGGGCAAGAAAAAGCCCTGGCTGGACGGGGGAGACCAGCCAGGGCCGTATGCGGTGACGCGGGGAGGGCGGAAGGACGGCTCCGGTCCGCTCCGGCATCACGTATGCATGAACGATAAACCATCTGGCGGGCGTTCCGGAAGCGGAAGCGGGTCACGTGACCTGTTTCACGCCTTCTGTCACCGCCGGCGGCCGGCCCGGGCTGACGATCTCGTCCAGGACCCGCAGTACCGCCTCGAACGCCCGCGCCCGGTCCGCCGCCTCCCGCGCGCCGTCCGGATCCGTCGCCGTCAGGCTCTGCGCGCGTTCCCGCCAGGCCCGCTCCTCCTCGGCCGCCCGCTCCCGGCCGCGCTGAATGCGCCGCAACACCTCGTCCGCGTCCACGACATCGGTCATGCCGCTCGGGTACCCACTCGGTCCGCGGTGATGGCATCGGCACCGACCGTGTTTGACAGTGCCCCCAGGGGTCAGTCGAAAGGGGAGAGATTCATGCAAGCCGGGCACCGTTCAGGGAGGAAGGGATGCTCGAAAAGCACCGGACCAGCTCCTCCGCGACGCTGCGGGAACCGTGCCGCCGGCTGCCGTGCCGGCCCGCGGAGGCCCGCAGAACGGTGCAGCGAGTGGTCGCCGAACGCTGTCGGGCCCGCGCCATCTCCTGCGGCGCCGAGGCCATGGAGGACGCCCTGCTCGTCACCTCGGAACTCACCACCAATGCCATCCTGCACGGCGGCGGCATCACCGGTTTCGACGTGGACGTCGACTGCGCCGGGGTGCGGGTTGCGGTGAGTGACCGCAGCGACGAACTGCCGGTGGCCGCCGCGCCCGCCGACGAGCGCGGCCGCGCCCGGCCCGGCGGTCGCGGATGGCCCATCGTGTGCCGGCTGGCCCGGGATGTGCGGGTGGCGGAGCTGCCCTGCGGGGGCAAGCGCATCACGGCCGTCGTACCGCTGCACTGAACCCGTGCGGGAAGTTCCGCCCCTGCGGTGTTTGCTCCCCGGAGCCGGGGGCAGGCGGAGTTTCGTGCTTCGGACCGGAGGCGCGCGCCCAGCGGGAACCGTACGACCGCCCTGGGTCCCCTCCTGGCGGACCGGGCGGCCGGCCCGCGGCGAACCCTGACACCACCGTTCGGGCCAGGCCACGGAACCCTCGTTCCGGCCGTGCGCCCTGAAACCACGTTCAGGAGCGATCCGCATGCTGACCGACATGTCGACAAGCCGTCCCGGCACGCCCACCACGACCGCGGCCGCCGCGACACCCGCACGGCGGCCCCATGACGACGCCCCGGACACCATGGGGCTGTTCGCCCGGCTGGCGGAACTGGACGACGGGCCCGAGCGGGACGCCGTACGCGACGAACTCGTCACCGCCTGGCTGCCCATGGCCCACCGGATCGCCGGGCGCTTCCGCGACCGGGGCGAGTCCGTCGAGGACCTGCGGCAGGTGGCCGCGCTCGGGCTGGTGAAGGCCATCGACCGGTTCGACCCGTCCCGGGGGGCCTTCGAGAGCTACGCGGTGCCGACCATCACCGGCGAGGTCAAGCGGCACTTCCGGGACCGGATGTGGGCCCTCAGGGTGCCCCGCCGGGTGCAGGAACTGCGCAACCGGGTACGGGTGGCCCGCCGGGAACTCACCCAGAACCCCGGCAGCCCCGAACCCACCGTCGCCGAGATCGCCGCGCACACCGGCCTCACCGAGGAGGACGTCACCGCGGGCCTGGAGGCGCTGGAGAGCTTCAGCACCCTGTCCCTGGACGCCGAACTGTCCACCGGTGAGGACGGCTACAGCCTGGCCGACACCCTCGGGGCGGCGGATGCCGCGTACGACGTCGTGGTCGACCGCGAGGCAGCCAGGGAAGGGCTGCGTCGGCTGCCGGAGCGGGAGCGGGCCATCCTCTACATGCGCTTCTTCGAGGACATGACGCAGAGCCGTATCGCCGACCGGCTGGGCATCTCCCAGATGCACGTCTCCCGGCTGATCAGCCGCAGCTGCGCCCGCGTCCGCGACGAGGCCCTGGGACGGCGCACCGGCGGGACCAACCCGGTATGAGCGCGCGGGCGACGCCGCGTCACTTCGTCTCCCGGACCGCCCCCGTGGCGAGGCCCAGCGGCCGGGCGAGGCCCGAGACCGCCTCGTCCAGTCGCTGCAGATGACGCAACACGCGGTCGGTGACCCGTCCGTAGCGCGGAGTACGCAGGGTTCCCGGCTCCAGCATCGAGGCGATGCTGGGGCCGGTTTCCATGTTCGCCGTGGCCCGGGGGTCGGCCACCTGCGCGGCGATCGCCTCGATGTTGTGCACGATCCGCCCGCACGCCCCGCGCAGCCGGGGGTCCGCCGCGATCGACGGATGCGTCGGCAGCAGCTCGGCCGTGGCCGCGAGCGAGCGCCCGTGGTAGGCGCACGTCTCCAGCAGCGCCACCACATACCGGGCGGTGTCACGGCGTGAGCGCAGCGGGGTGATCGGATGCGTCAGCGGCTGGGTGGCCGCCCGCAGATCGGCCAGCGCCTGGTCCAGGTCGCGCGCCTGCTCCACCAGATCGGCGCCCGCCCCGCCGCTCAACTGGTCGACGGCGGCCCGCGTGACCTCCGCGAGCCGGTTCAGGACCGCGACGAGGAGTTCGTTGGTACGGCGGTCGGTGTGGATCGGCAGCACCACCGCCGCCGCGACCACCCCGCAGGCCGCACCGAGCGCCGTCTCCTCCACCCGCAGCACCAGCACCGACATGCTGTAGGTGTTCAGCAACGTGTACAGCAGCCCCAGCATCGCCGTCACGAAGAACGACATCAGTGTGTACGACAGCGGCGCCGTGTAGAACATCGCGAAGATGAACACGAGAACCAGCGCAAACGCCGTCCACGTGTGGTGACCGACCAGCCCCGCCAGGCCGATACCGGCCACCACGCCGAGCACCGTGCCCAGCAGCCGCCGGTAGCCCTTCACCAGGATCTCGCCGGTCGAGGCCGTGTTGATGAAAACGATCCAGCAGGTCAGCACCGCCCAGTACCAGCGCTGACCGGACAGCAGCTCGCCGCCCGCGATGGCCAGCGCGGAGCCGACGGCCACCTGGACCGCGGCCCGTGTCGTGGGCCGCCCGAGACCGGTCGGCTCCGGCTCCTCCGCCTCCCGCTCCTCGCCGGCCTCGATCGCGGCGTCCTCCGCGTCCAGCTCCTCGCGCGAGCGGGTCGTCGCCGGGCTGTCGTCGGAGTCGTCCTGCGGCCCGTCCAGTGCCAGCCGCAGACCCAGCGCGGCGCGGGCGGCCTCGCCGAGCCCGCGGAAGACGTCCTGCACCGCCGGGGCGGCCTTGGGCAGGTTCTCCTCGTCGCGGTAGCCGAGCAGCCGGTTGCGTACCTGGGCGAGCGCGGTGCCCCTGGCCTCGCCGACCGGCCGCAGCATCAGCAGCCGCAGCGCCCGCAGGTCCCGGCGCAGCGCCGCCGTCGCCTCGTCCCGCACCGGCAGCTCACCGCCGGACGGCAGCGCGGCGCCCGGCAGATGCAGCGTGAGGGTGTCGGTCCGCTCGGCGCTGCGCGCGGTGAGCAGCAGCAGGCCGAGCCGCTCGGCGGCGATCTCGGCGTCGGCGACCCGGCGCTGCAGCAGCCGGGCCACCGCCGTGTCGGAGGTGCCGTCCTCCAGCCGTCCCTGGATCATCAGCGCGGTCTCGTGCAGCCGCGCGGTGGCGGTCCGCAGGCCGGCCAGCACCTTGTCCACCTCGTCGGGGCCGGCGTCCAGGAGCTCGGCCTGCACGGAGATCAGCTGGGCGAGCCGGGCACGGAACGCCCGCCGCAGCCGGTCCAGGGTGCCCGCCGGGGTCTGCGGCAGCAGTACGAACCGCGCGGCGGCGCTGCACGCGAACGCCACACAGATGACCCCGTACAGCGCGGGCAGCGCGGCGGCGGTCGCGCGCACGAACAGGGACAGGAAGTAGATCTGAAAGCCGATCAGGCCCAGCGCGGTGCCGCGGTCGCCGAACCGGCGGCCGTAGACCGCGCAGAAGATCAGAACGACGAAGAACAGGTCCCCGACGACGACCAGTTGGTGCAGCAGCGCGCCCAGCGACACCGAAGCCAGTGCCACCGGCAGCCCCAGCGCGAGCGTGACCGCCTGCTGGGCGCGCTGCTTCTCCCGGATGGCGAAGGTCGACACCATCGCCGCCATGGCACCGGCGACCAGTTGCGGCACCGGAACCCGGAGGGCGGCCAGGACGGCGAGGGTGAGCGCGATCGCGGTGACCGTGCGCAGTCCGGCGGTGAGTCTGAGCAGCCCGGGATCGGACGCCGCGAGCCGGTCCCACATCCGTACCCGCCCCGACCGTCCCGCTGTGCCCACGCCGCCGCGCTCTCTCCCGTGCCCGAAATGGATCTACGGTCCAGGATCGCACGACGGCCCGGGCTGCTCGCGCTCCGGTCGCCGGGGGCCCGGCCACCGGAGCGTGGGTCACCTCAGGGGATCACGGTTCCTCCAGGGCCTTGCCCTCCACCCGCGCCCGCACCTGTTCCGGCGTCAGGTACGCGTCGGTGAACTCGAAGTCCTTGAGACGGGCGGGCTTGCGGGCCTGGAAGCCGGTGCGGACGAAATCGTCGCCCGCGAGCGAGTTCAGCAGCCAGTTGGTCATCACACGGGTCTTGGCGACGTTGGTGCGCAGCGCCGACCAGTGGTAGCCGCGGGCCACCGCCTGGGCCGGCACCCCGCGCAACTCGATGCCGAGCGGCTTGGACACGGCGTCCTTGCCGCCGAGGTCGACGACGAGACCCAGGTCCTTGTGCACATACGGCTGCATCGACTGGCCTCGCAGGGTCGCGATGACGTTGTCGGCGACCTTCTTGCCCTGGCGCATGGCGTGCTGCGCGGTGGGCGGGCAGACCGCGTCGTCGCCCTTGGCCAGGTCCGGTACGGCGGCCGAGTCGCCGAGCGCGAACACCCCGTCCTGGCCCGGCAGGCACATCTCCGGCGTGACCGCCAGCCGGCCGCGGACCGTCTCCGCGCCGAGCGTGGCCATCAGCGGGCTCGCGACCACCCCGGCCGTCCAGATCAGCGTGTGCGTCGGCACCACCCGGCCGTCGGTGAAGGTGACCTCCTCAGCCCCGGCCTTGTCGATCGACACGCCGAGCGACACGTCGATGCCCCGCCGCTTGAGGATCTCCTGGGCGCTGCGGCCGAGCTTGTCGCCCAGCTCCGGCATCAGCTTGGGCGCGATGTCGATCAGATGCCACTTGATCAGGCCGGGGTCCAGCCGCGGATAGCGCGTGACGGCGGCGTGCGTCAGCCGTTGCAGACAAGCGGCGGTCTCGGTGCCCGCGTATCCGCCGCCGACCACGACGAACTGCAGTCGCGCGGCCCGCTCGGCCGGATCGTCGCTGGCGTCCGCGAGGTCGAGCTGCGTGATGACGTGGTCGCGGATGTAGGCGGCCTCGGCGAGGGTCTTCATCCCGAAGGCGTGCTCGGTCAGCCCCGGGATGTCGAAGGTGCGGGTCACGCTGCCGGGTGCCAGCACGATGTAGTCGTACGGCTCGTTGACGATCTTGTCGGTGATGGTGCGGACGACACACACCTTCGCCTTCAGGTCCACCCCGATGGCGCCGCCCGGCAGGATCCGGGTGCGGTACTTCCTGCTGCGGCGCAGACTGAGGGCGATCGACTGCGGCGTGAGCACCCCGGAGGCGACCTGGGGCAGCAACGGCAGATACAGCTGATAGGAGAACGGCGTCACCAGGGTGACGTCGGCCTCGGCGGGAGCGAGCTTCCGTTCCAGGCGGCGGACGCACTCGACGCCGGCGAAGCCTGCGCCGACCACCAGGATCCTGGGTCGTGTCACGGTGTTCATCCCTTTCTGCGGCTCCAGGCGGTCAGACTCGACGCCGTTCGCTTGCCCCGGATCGGTGCGCAGCACTCTCGACCCCACCGTGGCCCCAGCCGTTCCGCCAGCTGGGTGCGGCGGGCAGACGAACGCATGGGCACCAGCATGCCCCCACTCCGGTGGGAGTAACCGGTTGTCGCACGGATACACGTCGCACGGATACACGTCGTACACACGGTGCGGTCACCAGGGCAGGAACACGTGGATGTCCTTGCCCTCGTCGTGGACGACCACGCTGACCTGCGTGCACAGCGTGTGCACCAGGTGCCAGCCGATACCGCCGCCGCCCGTGCGCGGATGGAAGGGCCGTGGCTCCGGCCTGGTCGTGCTCGTGTCGCGCATCGTCACATGCACGCCGTCGAAGGTGCGGCGCATCCGCAGACCGAACGGCCCGGGCGCGTACTGGATCACGTTGGCGGCCAGTTCCGTCACCACCAGCAGGATGTCGTCCCAGCACTCGTGCGCGGTCGGCGGCGACCGGGTGGCGAGCGCGCACAGGAAATCCTCCGCCGCCAGCCGCGCCTCCGTGACGTTGCGCAGCTCACCCGCGAAGGAGAAGGTGCGCTCGTACCTGTCCTCCGAGGACGGTGTCTCGTCCCAACGCGGCTCCGTCGCCATCTCGCATTCCCCGGTCCGGGCCGGTCAGGGATCCTGGCGGGTCCCTCGACCAGGACGGTCGTAGGTGCTGGTCTCCTTCTGTGCTTGCGGGTTCCCGTCCCCGCGCGGGCTATCCGTCCGCCCCGGCCCGCGGTCCCCGTGGTCCACCCCCTCAGCGGAAGACGTCGTCCGGCTCGTCCCAGTCCGCCGGCTCCTGCGGACCGCGCGCCGCCCGGGACCGCGCCAGGTACATCGCGTCGATCTCGGCGGCATAGTGCCGCACGATCGCGTCCCGGCGTAGCTTCATCGACGGCGTCAGCAGTCCGTTGTCCGCGGCGAACGGCTCCTGCAGGACACGGTAGACCCTGATCGACTCCGCGTGGGACACGGCGGCGTTCGCCGAGGCGACGGCCCGCGCGATCTCCTCCCGCAGCGCGTTCTCCTCACGGGTCTCCCGCCCCGGACTGTCGCCCTGGAGGGCCAGGGTGGCCCGCCAGTCGGCGAGGAACTCCGGGTCCAGGGTGATCAGGGCGCCCACGCAGGGCCGTTCGTCCCCGATCACGACGGCCTGGTGGACGAGCGGATGCATGCGCAGCCGCTGCTCCAGCGGGGCCGGGGCGACGCTCTTGCCGCCGCTGGTGACGATGACGTCCTTCTTGCGCCCGGTGATCGTCAGATAGCCCTCGGCGTCCAGCCGCCCGATGTCCCCGGTGGCCAGCCAGCCGCCGTGCAGCACGGCCCGCGTCGCCGCCTCGTCGCCGACATAGCCCTGGAACACCGACGGCCCGCGCACCAGGATCTCCCCGTCGTCGGCCACCTGGATTTCGGTGCCCGGCAGCGGCCGGCCCACGGTCCCGGACTTCTCCCGGCCGAGCGGCTGCATGGTGATCCCGCCCGAGGACTCGGTGAGGCCGTAGCCGTCGTGGATGAACATCCCGATGCCCGCGTAGAACAAGCCGAGTTCACGGTTGAGCGAGGAACCGCCGGAGGTGCCGCGCAGCACCCGCCCGCCGAGCGCCGCCCGCAGCCTGCGGTACACCGTCCGCTCGTACAGGGCGTGCTGCAGTCTCAGCTCGAACCCCGGACCCGGCCCCCTGCCCAGCCGGTGGCGCTCCTCGGCCGCGGCGAAGTCCCGGGCCGTCTGCGCCGCCCGCTCGAACAGGGCACCCCGGCCGGCCTGCCCGGCGGTCCGCAGGAACTTCTTGTAGAGCTTCTCGAACACGGACGGCACGCCGAACAGGTACGTCGGCCGGAACGTGCCCACCGCCGAGGCCAGCGCCGCCTCGCTCAGTTCCGGCTCGTGCCCCATCAGGACACCGCCGCGTACGCACATCAGCATGATCATGATGCCGTAGACGTGCGAGAAGGGCAGGAAGGCCAGCACGGACGGCTGTTCGCCCGGCGGGGCCGCGGTGTGCGCCCAGCCGGCCAGCAGCGTGTCGCAGGGGTAGGCGAGACCGCGGTGGCTCAGCGCACAGCCCTGGGGGCGGCCGGTGGTACCGGAGGTGTAGACGACCGCCGCCGTGGCGTCCGGCAGCACGATCCGGCGCAGCGACTCCACGGTGGTGTACGGGACGACCGTGCCCTGCCGGACGAGTTCGGGCAGCGCGCCCGCGTCCAGCTGCCAGACGTGGCGCAGCCGGGACAGCCCGGCACACACCGTGCCGACGGTCATGACGCCCTGTTCGTCCTCCACGAGCACGGCCACACAGCCGGCGTCCCGCAGGATCCACTCCACCTGGTCGCGTGCGGAGGCCGGATGGATCGGTACGATCTCGGCGCCGACGGCCCACAGCGCGTGGGCGAAGACGGTCCACTCGTAGCGGGTGCGGGACATCAGGGCCACCCGGTGGCCCGGTGATATCCCGGCGGCGACCAGGCCCTTGGCCAGCTCCACCACCTCGTCCCGCAGCTCTATGGCCGTCACCTCCTGCCACACGGTGGCGGCGGCATCCCCCCGGTGCGCGAGCACCGGCAGTGTCGGATCGCGCTCCGCGGTCTCGAAGACGCTGTCGGCGAGGCCGCCGGTGAGCGGCGGGGAAACGGCGGGAGCGAGGGCGACGTCGCGCATGCGCTGCTCCTGGGTGTACGGAGGGTCACACCGCCGATCGGCTCTGTGTCGGCGGTGCTCGAATGTAGCCCAGCGGAGCGCGTTCGGTGCTGGGAACGGGGAAGTCGTGATCGGTTGATGATGTGGGCGTGTCCTGGGGACTCGGCAGACATGAGTCATGTGAACCCTGATCCGGAACCAGAACGCACCACCGGGCTGGAGCCCGGGGGCTCGGTGCCGCCGGGCGAGACCCCGCCCGCCGAGAGCAGCCTGCCCGAGGCCGGCCCCCGGGAACCGCACGTCCAGCGCAGAGGGTGGGCGAAGGCGCCGATGACGCTGATCATCGTCCTCGTCGTGCTGATCGCCGCCTTCTTCCTGGCGTACGCCATCGCCCTGATCCTCTGACCGGCCCGCTCAGCCCTGGGTGTGCCGCACGCACTCGGTGACGACGTCCCGCAGGCTGCCGGTCCGCTCCAGCAGCCGGCGCTGCCGACGGGCCCCGTTGCCGTGCCGCAGCAGCTCCGCGACGCCCTGCTCGGCGCGCTCCGCGTCGCCACAGGCGTCGAGCGCGTCCCGGGTGTGCTCCAGCAGCGAGCGCAGCACCCGCGGGGCGGGTACGGGCCGCATGGTCAGCGGGTCGAGCAGGTTCTCCTCCAGACCGAACCGGGCTGCCTGCCAGTCGGCGAGCCTGAGCAGGCTCACGCTGTGGCCGGACGCAGGCCGTCCGGCCCGCCAGTCGCGTGCGGCCGTCTCGACGAGTGCGCGGCTGAGCGTCGCGATCAGCGCGGCGGTCTCCGCGCTGAGGCAGACGTCCGACACACGGATCTCCACGGTCGGATAGCGGGCGGACAGCCGCGCGTCGAAGTAGACCATCCCCACGTCGAGAATGGCGCCGGTGGCCACCATCTCCGTCACCCGCCGGTGATAGCGCTCGGCCGACTCGAACAGCTCCGTCGGCCCCGCCGACGGCCAGCGGTTCCACACCTGGCTGCGATAGCTGGCGTAGCTGGTGTCCTTTCCCTGCCAGAACGGGGAGTTGGCGCTGATCGCGCGGAGGACCGGCAGCCAGGGACGGAGCCGGTCGAGGACGGCGATGCCCTCCTCGTCGGACTCCACCGACACATGCACATGGCAGCCGCACACCAGCTGCTCCCACGTGGGTATCCCGTACCGCTCGGCCAGCCACTGGTAGCGCTCGTTCACGCTGAGGGCGGGACTGACCGGCAGGGGGGAGGTGGCGAGCGCGACGACCGCACTGCCGATCTCGCCGGCGTGCCGGGCCGCCTCCTTGCGCCAGCGCACGATCTCCTCGCCGAGGGCCGCCATGTCCGCCTGGGGATGCGTGGCGAACTCCAGCATCTGCCCGAACAGCTCCTTCTCGAACACGTGCTGCCCGGGGTCGTCATGGGCGACACGGGCCAGGACGGCCGCCGCCAGCGCCTTCGGCTCGCCCGTGTCCGGGTCGACCAGAAGGAGTTCCTCCTCCACTCCGACGGTGCGCAACGTGGTGCCACCCTTCTGTGTCCATGCCACGAGGGGCAGTCGTGGGTCTGTACGACCCCGACTGCCCCTCGGCGGGCCGCCGACACCTGCGCCTTTCAGCGCTCCGGTGCCAGCCAGACCGTGGCGAGCGGCGGGAGCGTGAGGCTCAGGAAGCCGTCGTCCGGCTTCAGCGGCCCCGCGTTGCCGACCCCGCCGCCGCCGTAGCGGACGTCGTCGGTGTTCAGCGTCTCCTGCCACGCCCGGATCCCGTCCGGGACCCACAGCCGGTAGTCCTGCCGGACGACCGGGGAGAAGTGCGACACCGCCAGCAGAGGGGAGCCGTCGGCGGCGAACCGCAGGAACGCGAAGACGTTGTCGTCCGCCGCGTCGCACAGCACCCACCGGAAGCCGCCCGGGTCGGTGTCCCGCTGCCACAGCGCAGGCGTCGCCCGGTACACGGTGTTCAGCTCCCGCACCAGATCCTGCACGCCCCGGTGGTCGCCGGCCGAGTGGTAGTCGTCGCCCAGCAGCCACCACTCCGGGCCGTGCGCCTCGGACCACTCCGCTCCCTGGGCGAACTCCTGCCCCATGAACAGCAGCTGTTTACCGGGATGGGCCCACATGAAGCCCAGGTAGGCGCGATGGTCGGCCCGCCGTTGCCACCAGTCGCCCGGCATCTTCGACACCAGCGCCTGCTTGCCGTGCACGACCTCGTCGTGGGAGATCGGCAGGACGTAGTTCTCGCTGTAGGCGTACACCATCGAGAAGGTCATCTCGTTGTGGTGGTACTTACGGTGCACCGGCTCCTTCTGGATGTACTGCAGCGAGTCGTGCATCCAGCCCATGTTCCACTTCAGCCCGAAGCCGAGCCCGCCGCTGTCCGTAGGCCGGGTCACCCCGTCCCAGGCCGTGGACTCCTCGGCGATGGTCACCACACCCGGGCAGCGCCGGTAGACGGTGGCGTTCATCTCCTGCAGGAAGGCGACCGCGTCCAGGTCCTCCCGCCCGCCGAACACGTTCGGCTCCCACTGGCCGGAGTCACGCGAGTAGTCCAGGTAGAGCATCGAGGCGACGGCGTCCACGCGCAGGCCGTCGATGTGGAACTCCTCGCACCAGTACACGGCGTTGGCGACGAGGAAGTTGCGCACCTCGGTCCGGCCGTAGTCGAACTCGTACGTCCCCCAGTCCGGGTGCTCGGCGCGCGTCGCGTTCCCTGGTTCGTACAGCGGATCCCCGTCGAACCGGGCCAGCGCCCAGTCGTCCTTGGGGAAGTGCGCCGGCACCCAGTCCATGATCACACCGATGCCGGCCCGGTGCAGCGCGTCGACCAGGTACTTGAAGTCGTCCGGAGAGCCGAGGCGGGGCGTCGGCGCGTAGTAGGAGGTGACCTGGTACCCCCAGGAGCCGCTGAACGGATGCCCGGCGACCGGCATCAGCTCCACGTGCGTGAAGCCCATGTCCCTGACGTAAGCGGGCAGTTCCCCGGCCAGCTGACGATACGTCGAACCAGGCCGCCAGGAGGGCAGATGGACCTCGTACACCGAGAACGGCGCCTGGTGCACGGGCGTGTCGCCCCGGTGGGCCATCCACTCCGCGTCGCCCCACTCGTACCGCGACACCGCGACGACCGACGCCGTGTCGGGCGGCACCTCCGTGCGCCGCGCCATCGGGTCGGCCTTGAGGAAGCGGTGCCCGTACCGCGAGGTGATCTCGAACTTGTACCGGTCGCCCTCGCCGATCCCGGGCAGGAACAGCTCCCACACCCCGGACGCGCCCAGCGACCGCATCGGGTACTGCGTGCCGTCCCAGTACGTGAAGTCCCCGGCCACCCGCACCCCTTGGGCGTTGGGCGCCCACACCGTGAAGCGGGTGCCCGGCACGCCCTGGTGCGTCATCGGCTCGGCGCCGAGCGCCTGCCACAGCTGCTCGTGCCGGCCCTCCCGGATCAGATGCAGATCCAGCTCACCGAGAGCGGGCAGGAACCGGTACGGGTCGTGCACCTCCTGCTCGGCGTCGTCGTACGCCACCAGCAGCGTGTACGAGGGGATCTCCGGGTACGGCAGCACGGCCGCGAAGAGACCGTCGCCCTCCGACCGGAGGGCGCCCCGCACCCCGTCGACCACGACGCTCACCGAGCGCGCGTTCGGGCGCAGCGCCCGGAACAGGACGCCGCCCGGGACCGGATGGGCGCCCAGCAGCGCGTGCGGATCGTGGTGGGCGCCGCCGAGCAGCCGGGCGCGGTCGGCGGGGTCGAGCGCGGTGAGACGGGGGTCCCCCCGCACGGAGTCCGGGGCAGGGACGGCCGCGACCGGTGGGGGGCCGGCCGCCTCGGGGCGCGCGGTGTCGCGCAGGGCCATGTCGTCAGCCTCCCCACACGGCGAGCCGCTTGATCGCCGCCATCGGTACCGGCAGCCAGTCCGGCCGATGTCTCGCCTCGTACAGCACCTCGTACACCGCCCTGTCCGTCTCGTGCGCGCGCAGCAGCGCGTGCTTCTTCCGTGGATCCCAGCCCGCCCGGGCCGCGTAGCCCGCGCAGAACGCCTCCCGGCAGCGGCGCGCCCATTCGGGTCGCCAGGGGCGGCGCTGCCGGGCCGCGTAGTCGAAGGAACGAAGCATCCCCGCCACATCCCGGACCGGGGAGTGCGGGGCGCACCGCTCGGCGAGCGGCCGGGACGGCTCGCCCTCGAAATCGATGACGAACCAGTCGCGGCCGGCCCGCAGCACCTGCCCCAGGTGCATGTCGCCGTGGATGCGCTGGGCGGGCGGCCCGGTGTCGCAGGTGGCGAGGGCCCCGAACGCGGCCCGCAGCCCGGGCGCGTAGGGCCGCAGCCCCGCTACGGCGTGCGCGGCCGCGTCCAGCCGTGCGCACATCGCCCGTGCGGTACGGCCGTTCTCGCCCGGCCCGGCCGGACCGAACGCCTCGGCCAGCGCGAGATGCACCTCGGCCATCGCCTGGCCCAGCTCATGGGCCTCGGCGGTGAAGTCGTCGCCCGCGGCGAGCGCGCGCAGCGCCAGCGTCCAGCCGTCGGAGGCGTCCGGCAGGAACGGCTGCAGCACGCCCAGGGTGGCCGGCTGCGGGGCGGTCGTACCGAACCAGGCCACCGGCGCGGGCACCCGGGTGCAGCCCTGTGCGGCCAGCGCGGCCGTCACCTCCAGGTCCGGGTTGACGCCCGGCTGGATCCGGCGGAAGACCTTCAGGATGTACGCGTCGCCGTACACGATCGACGAATTGGACTGCTCGGCGTCCAACAGGCGCGGCGGCAGGCCGCCGGGCAGCTCGGCGCCCGGGTCCGCCTCGAACCGCAGCGGTCCGGCCGCACCGGGCTGCCTCAGCCGCTCCAGCAGCAGATTCGCCGAGCGCGGATCGTGCAGTGCGTCGTACACCGCGAGCCCGGCGAACGGGCCCTGTTCGGCGCGCCCGATGTACGCCCGTTCCAACCGGGGGGCAAGGTGCTCGCGCAGGCCGAGCAGCAGCTGGTAGCAGTCGCCGGACGGGGGGTTGCCGCCCGGCGTGGGTACGGGCGCGTGCGAGGCGTGCACCAGCAGGTGCACACACCCCGGGAACAGCTCGGTCACGGACAGCGCCGACAGATCGGCGACGGGCCGGTCCTTGCCCGCGAACCAGCGTTGCCTCGGCAGCCATTGCCGCAGCAGCCCGCCGAGCGACACCAGGGGTCCTTCGAGGCCCGCCGCGCTTCTCGGTCGTGCGGTGATGGTCTTCGGCATGACGCGTCCTTTCCTCGGCGCCGGGCCTTCAGCGGCGGCGGCCGATGCGGGATGCGACTCGGGTGAGCCGGAACCAGTAGAAGCCGTGGCCCTGCAGGGTCAGCAGGTAGGGAAGCTCACCGATGGCGGGGAAGCGCACACCGCCGATCAGCTCGACGGGGTGCCGTCCGTCGTACGCCCTGAGGTCGAGTTCCGTGGGCTGCGCAAAGCGGGAGAAGTTGTGGACGCACAGGACCAGGTCGTCCCCTCCGTCCTGTGACAGGGGGGCTTCGCGGAGGAAGGCGAGGACGGCCGGGTTGGAGGACTGCAGCTCGTTGTAGGACCCCAGTCCGAAGGCGGGATTCTGCTTGCGGATCTCGATCATGCGGCGGGTCCAGTGCAGCAGCGACGACGGCGAGGACATCGACGCCTCGACGTTGGTGACCTGGTAGCCGTAGACCGGGTCCATGATCGTGGGCAGGAAGAGGCGTCCCGGATCGCACGTCGAGAAGCCGGCGTTGCGGTCGGGCGTCCACTGCATGGGGGTGCGCACGGCGTCGCGGTCGCCCAGCCAGATGTTGTCGCCCATGCCGATCTCGT